>JAJQCB010000175.1 GCA_021203005.1 Clostridiales bacterium
GCAGTCTTTAACTGCGCTTTTAACTCCGCAGAATCTTTCTCCAGATCAATCGCTTTTAACAGTTCCATCACAGACTCCGCGCCCATACCGACACGGAAATCTTTTCCATACTCGTCTCTGGCTTTCTGATACTCCGCCTCAGAAAGCACCTGCTTATACTGCAGCTTCGTATTGCCCTTATCCAGAACGATATAGGAAGCAAAATACAATACTCTCTCCAACACCCTGGGGGAGAGATCCAGGATCAGCCCCATACGGCTGGGGATACCCTTAAAGTACCAGATATGGGAAACAGGAGCTGCCAGCTCAATATGTCCCATGCGTTCCCTGCGGACATTGGACTTGGTAATCTCCACGCCGCAACGGTCACAGACTACGCCTTTATAGCGAATCTTTTTGTACTTGCCGCAGTGGCACTCCCAGTCCTTACTGGGACCAAAAATGCGTTCGCAGAATAAGCCTTCCTTTTCCGGTTTCAGGGTTCTGTAGTTGATGGTTTCCGGCTTTTTTACTTCACCGTGAGACCATTCTAAAATCTTCTCCGGTGACGCCAGCCGAATACGGATTGCATCAAAAGACACCGCCTGATTTGTCTGGTTTTTATTTGCTTCTGGCATTATGACACTCCTTCCCATATTATTCTATATCAAGGATTTCCTCTGAAACATCATCAAAATTTTCCGATACAGGTTCCTCCTGCTCGACATCGACAAGTTCCTCGTTCTCGTTGAACTCCTGCTCAGTAAATCCGCGGTCTCCCAGAGACTCTTTTTCTTCATAATTAAAGTCACGGTCCCCGGAAATGATGGAATTCAGGCTGGTATCGCCATACTCGCTGGTCTCCTTCAGGGTAACTTCATCCCCATTTTCATCCTCCAGCGTGACATCCAGGCCGAGAGCCTGCAGTTCTTTCAACAGCACCTTGAAGGACTCCGGAATGCCGGGCTCCGGAATGTTGTCGCCCTTGATGATCGCCTCATAAGTCTTCACACGGCCGATCACATCATCAGACTTGACAGTCAGAATCTCCTGCAGCGTGTAAGCGGCGCCATAAGCTTCCAGTGCCCACACCTCCATCTCACCGAATCTCTGTCCTCCAAACTGCGCTTTACCGCCCAGCGGCTGCTGTGTTACCAGAGAATACGGACCGGTAGAACGGGCATGAATCTTGTCGTCCACCAGGTGATGCAACTTCAGATAATGCATGTGTCCGATGGTAACCGGGCTGTCAAAATACTCACCGGTACGGCCATCACGCAGTCTTACTTTTCCATCTCTGGAAATCGGAACACCCTTCCACACACTTCTGTGGTCGCGGTTGACATCCAGATAATCCATCACATCCTGATCCAGAATGTCTTTATATTTATCATGGAAATTCTCTGCACCTGCTTCAGCCTCATCCTCGTCAAACGGCATGTTGACATAATCGTTGGCAAGCTCCAGCGTATCCATGATATCCGCCTCGTTGGCACCGTCAAAAATCGGGGTGGAAATATTAAATCCAAGCGCTTTTGCCGCAAGGGAAAGGTGAATCTCCAGCACCTGACCGATATTCATACGGGAAGGTACGCCCAGAGGATTTAACACAATGTCCAGTGGCCGTCCATTCGGCAGAAACGGCATATCTTCTATCGGAAGCACGCGGGAAACGACACCCTTATTTCCGTGACGACCGGCCATTTTATCACCGACAGAGATTTTTCTCTTCTGCGCAATGTAAATGCGCACCGCCTGGTTGACACCCGGAGATAATTCGTCGCCATTCTCCCTGGTGAAAACTTTCGCATCCACAACAATCCCGTACTCACCGTAAGGGACTTTCAGGGAAGTGTCCCTTACCTCACGCGCTTTCTCACCGAAAATTGCGCGGAGAAGCCACTCCTCGGCTGTCAGCTCCGTTTCACCTTTCGGAGTGACTTTGCCGACCAGGATATCACCGGCACGGACCTCCGCACCAATACGGATAATACCTCTCTCATCCAGATCTTTCAGCGCCTCATCACCAACACCGGGCACATCGCGGGTAATCTCCTCGGGCCCCAGCTTGGTATCCCGGGCCTCTGCCTCATACTCCTCAACATGGATGGAAGTATACACATCATCCTGCACCAGCCGCTCCGAGAGCAGCACGGCGTCCTCATAGTTATAGCCTTCCCAGGTCATGAAGCCGATCAGCGGATTTTTGCCGAGGCCAAGCTCGCCGTTGGCCGTGGACGGACCGTCTGCGATCACCTGTCCCGCCTCCACATGGTCGCCTTTATAGACAATTGGACGCTGGTTATAGCAGTTAGACTGGTTGCTTCGGGAAAACTTTGTCAGCTTATATACTTCTCTCGTCCCGTCATCATCATATTTGATATGAATCTCACTGGAGCAGGAGCGTTCCACAATACCAGCGCGCTTTGCCAGCACGCATACGCCGGAATCAGCCGCCGCTTTGGCTTCCATCCCAGTGCCGACCACAGGAGCCTCCGTTGTCAGCAGCGGCACCGCCTGGCGCTGCATGTTCGCTCCCATCAATGCACGGTTCGCATCATCGTTCTGGAGGAACGGAATCAGCGCTGTTGCGACAGAAAACACCATCTGCGGGGAAACGTCCATATAATCAAACAGGCTGTGCTCATACTCCTGCGTCTCCTCGCGGTAACGGCCGGAAACCATTTTGCGGACAAAATAGCCGTTCTCATCCAACTGCTCGTTTGCCTGTGCTACATGGTAATTGTCTTCCTCATCCGCGGTCATATATACCACTTCATCCGTGACACGCGGATTTTTCGGGTCAGATTTATCAATTTTACGGTACGGCGCCTCAACGAAACCGTACTGGTTAATTCTCGCGTAGGACGCCAGGGAGTTAATCAGACCGATATTCGGTCCCTCAGGCGTCTCAATCGGACACATTCTTCCATAATGGGAGTAATGAATATCACGAACCTCAAATCCCGCACGGTCTCTGGACAATCCTCCCGGACCCAGTGCGGAAAGACGGCGCTTGTGCGTCAGCTCACCCAGCGGGTTGTTCTGATCCATAAACTGAGACAGCTGGGAGGAGCCGAAGAACTCCTTTACCGCCGCGGTAACCGGCTTGATGTTAATCAGGCTCTGAGGACTGATTGTCTCCAGATCCTGTGTCGTCATCCTCTCGCGTACTACCCGCTCCAGCCTGGACATTCCGATCCGGTACTGATTCTGCAGCAGCTCACCCACCGCACGAATACGGCGGTTGCCCAGATGATCGATATCATCATCATTGCCGATGCCGTACTCCAGGTGCATATTGTAGTTAATGGAAGCGAGAATATCTTCCCTGGTGATATGCTTCGGAATCAGATCGTGGATGTTCCGACGGATTGCTTCCTTAATATCATCAATACTCTCATTTTCCTCCAGAATCTGAGCCAGAACAGGATAATAAACCAGCTCTGTCACACCAGCCTCCGCCGGATCCACATCGACAAAACTGGTGATATCCACCATCATACTGGAAAGGACGCGGACATTTCGCTCTTCTGTCTGGATCAAGACATAGGGAGTCGCCGTATTCTGGATGCGGTCCGCCAGCTCCCGGTCCACTGTCACGCCCGCCTCGGCAACCACCTCACCTGTGGACGGGTCAACGACATCCTCCGCCAGGACATGTCCGGCGATACGATTACGAAACATCAGCTTTTTATTGAATTTATATCTGCCCACCTTGGCCAGATCATATCTTCTGGGGTCAAAAAACATCGCCATGATCAGGCTCTCCGCACTCTCCACGGACAGAGGCTCACCCGGGCGGATCTTTTTGTACAGTTCAAGCAGACCCTCCTGGTAATTCGTCGCAACATCCTTGCCAAAGCTTGCAAGAATCTTGGGCTCCTCGCCAAAAAGATCCAGTATCTCCTGGTTCGTGCCGACACCCATAGCACGGATCAGAACCGTGATCGGAACCTTGCGGGTCCGGTCTACACGCACATAGAAAACATCATTGGAATCCGTCTCATACTCCAGCCAGGCTCCGCGGTTCGGAATAACAGTACAGGAATATAACTCTTTTCCAATCTTATCGTGTGTAATTCCGTAATAAATGCCCGGCGAACGAACCAGCTGGCTGACAATAACACGCTCCGCGCCGTTTATTACGAAAGTTCCCGTCTCTGTCATCAATGGCAGATCACCCATGAAGATCTCATGCTCATTGATTTCATCCGCTTCTTTGTTGTAAAGTCTGACTCTGACTTTCAAAGGAGCCGCGTAGGTCGCATCCCGTTCCTTACACTCCGGAATGGTGTATTTCACATCATCCTCACAGAGTTTAAAGTCCGTAAATTCCAGGCTCAGATGACCGCTGTAATCGGCGATCGGGGAAATATCGTCAAACACTTCCCGGAGTCCTTCATTCAAAAACCAGTTGTAGGAATTCTTCTGGACTTCAATCAGGTTCGGCATTTCCAGAACCTGCTTCTGTCTGGAATAACTCATACGCGTTGCATTTCCGCTTTTGACCGGACGTATCCTGTTTTTCTCCATAGACGTTTCACCTCTCGTTATATTTTCTATGCTTGAAAAGGGCGCACGACGCCCCAGAAACCGTAATAGCGCATTTACCATAATATCACAGACTTTTTTGAGGGTCAAGAGAAAATTCCAGACTTTTCCGAAAAAGAATGTGGTGATGTTTGAGATTTAACAGACGGATAAGGAAGATAAATAATATAGTCCGAGGCAACCGGGACAACGCCTCGGACTATATTATTTATCTTCCTCATCCTGAGCCTTCATAACATAAAATCCAAAAAAGAGGGTCTGCGAAAAATATATTTCAACAAACCCTCTTTCATATAATCACCAAAAATTATACTTGCAAAGAAAACTCTTACTTCAAGGTAGCCTTAGCGCCCTCAGCCTCAAGTTTAGCCTTGATGTCCTCAGCCTCAGCCTTCTCGATACCCTCTTTGACAGCCTTAGGAGCCTCATCTACAACTGCCTTCGCCTCTTTCAGGCCAAGACCGGTTACCTCACGGACAACCTTGATAACTTTTACTTTGTTCGGGCCTACCTCGGTCAGCTCAACAGTGAACTCGGTCTGCTCCTCAGCCGCTTCTGCCTCGCCGCCTGCTGCTGCAACGACAACGCCTGCTGCTGCGGATACGCCAAACTCTTCCTCACATGCTTTTACAAGATCGTTTAACTCTAAAACGGTAAGCTCTTTGATCGCTTCGATAAACTCTGCGGTGGTTAATTTTGCCATTGTTATTTCCTCCTATTTTATAATATCTGTGTAATCACCTGTGACTATCCTGCGTTTTACAGTCACAGGAGAATCCCGTTGCAAATTAATATGTTACGGGATTTTTCTATAATAGCCCGCGCTTTTCACCGGTCTGCCCTGTGGACTCAACAGAAATTCTCACATGAGAGCCACCCCGCACCCGTTATGCGCCTGCCACCTACGCCTCCGCGCCGGCTTCTGCTGCCGCGCCGCCTTCGCCCTGCTCTGCGATCTGACTGATCACTCGTGCGAAGTTTGCAATCGGCGACTGGATGCTGCCAAGCAGCTTGCCCAGCAGTTCTTCTCTGGACGGAACTGCGGAAATTGCCTGCATACCCTTTGCATCATAGAAGTCGCCTTCCACAACGCCGGCCTTGATTTCCAGCTTGTCTGCTGTCTTAGCAAACTTTGCAATGATCCGCGCCGGAGCAGTCGCGTCATCCTTGGAAATCGCGATCGCGCTCGGTCCTTCCAGAACCGGATCCAGCGATGCAAAATCAGTTCCCTCAAACGCACGCTTCATCAGAGTATTCTTATATACTTTATAAGTAATACCTGCTTCTCTTAACTCCTTTCGCAGCTGTGTATCCTGCGCAACCGTAAGTCCGCGATAATCGACTACGACAACAGACTGTGCGCCGTCAACATTTGCCGCGATTTCATCTACGATCGGCTGTTTCAGTTCAACTTTTGCCACGATTCGTGCACCTCCTTCTATCGATATTCTTTTATAATAACAATCGCCTTTTAATCAGAAATCCCCCTGCCATTCGACAGAGGGGATTTAAATCTCTTACGCAAGCACTCTCATGCTCCTGTAAATTCCCTCGGCAGGCCAACTGTTATGCCTTGCGGCGCCTGCTGTCTTCGGCAATTGCTTTTGCATTGTAACACTTTGTTTCCAGGATGTCAACTACAACGCTGACCGAAATTCCTTACATCAGCTTCGCTACGTTCAGCTTGATGCCCGGGCCCATGGTGGAAGTCAGGACAACGCTCCGGAGGAACTGGCCCTTAACTGCACTCGGTCTCGCCTTGACGATGGCATCCATCAGCGTACGGAAGTTCTCCGTCAGCTGCTCTTCTGTAAAGGATGCTTTTCCAATCGGCACATGGATAATATTGGTCTTGTCCAGTCTGTACTCGATCTTACCGGCTTTCAGCTCGTTGACCGCCTTGGTCACATCCATCGTAACGGTACCCGCTTTCGGGTTCGGCATTAATCCTTTCGGTCCGAGGATACGTCCGAGACGTCCGACGATACCCATCATATCCGGAGTGGCAACCACTTTGTCAAAATCCAGCCAGCCCTCTTTCTGGATGCGGGGGATGAACTCGTCTCCTCCGGCATAATCAGCGCCGGCTGCCAGAGCCTCATCCACTTTTGTGCCCTTGGCAAATACCAGGACTTTTACGCTCTTACCGGTACCGTGCGGCAGTACAACCGCGCCGCGGATCTGCTGGTCTGCGTGACGTCCGTCACAACCGGTACGGATGTGAACCTCAATGGTCTCGTCAAACTTCGCTGTCGCATTCTCTTTTACGAGCTTAATCGCTTCGTCTGTATCATACTGAACTGTTTTGTCAAGCTTTTTGGAAAGCTCGGCATATCTTTTTCCTCTTTTCATGAAATAAACCTCCTGTGGTAAAACGGGAGAGGACCCTCCCACTTTTATTTCCTTGTAACAGGCGTTCTCATCGCCTGCGTCTATCGGGTGTCTTACTCAGCCACTGTCACGCCCATGCTTCTGGCCGTTCCGGCGATCATGCTCATCGCCGCCTCAACGGAACCCGCATTCAGGTCGGGCATCTTCAGCTCTGCGATCTCTCTGATCTGATCCTGCGTGATCGTAGCCACCTTGGTCTTATTCGGTGTGCCGGATCCGGACTTGATGCCGCATGCCTTTTTAATCAGAACCGCTGCCGGCGGTGTCTTCGTGACGAAGCTGAAGCTTCTGTCCGCATACACGGTGATCACAACCGGGATGATCAAGTCTCCCTGATCCGCTGTTCTCGCGTTAAACTGCTTGGTAAACTCGACAATATTTACGCCGTGCTGTCCAAGCGCAGGTCCGACCGGGGGAGCAGGTGTTGCTTTTCCGGCAGGAATCTGTAATTTGATATAACCTGTTACTTTCTTTGCCATTTGAAATGCCTCCTTTTATATAGTAAACGACGTCAGTCGCTTTACTCTGCGCCGACCGCAGGCTGCGTAAGCGGCCATTCCTCATGCGGTCGTGTGCATCATAACCGCTCCTTTACAAACGGTTATTGTTTCTGTATCTCTGCGAAACTTATCTCTACCGGCGTCTCGCGGCCGAAGAGCTCGACATTGATCGTGACCGTCTGCTTCTTTTCATTCATTGAACGGATCACGCCGACCGTGTCTTTCCAGACGCCGCTGATCACGGACACCATATCGCCCACCCCGAAATCATAGACATAATTCTCCGGCTGGATACCCAGCGGCCTCATCTCATTCTCCGTGAGAGGAACCGGCTTGGAGCCGGGTCCGACAAACCCGGTCACGCCTCTGGTATTCCGGACAACATACCATGTATCGTCATTCATGAACATATTGATCAGCACATACCCCGGAAACAGCTTTTTCTGAACCTGCTTTCTGGCGCCATTTCTCATCTCGATCACTTCCTCCATCGGAATGCGGACCTCAAGGATCTGCTCTTCCAGATGGCGGTTCTCGATTGTCTTCTCAATGTCTGCTTTTACCTTATTCTCATAGCCGGAATAAGTGTGAACCACATACCAGTTCGCTTCTGCCATACACTCACCCCTGCCTTCCTTATAGATTCACCAGGAAATCAACGCCATTCTGAATTCCCAGATCCAGCACGGCAATGATCACGCCAAGAATAACGGAGACAACGATGACTGCCACCGTCTGTCTCAAAAGGGACTGCTTATCCGGCCATGTAATCTTGTGGAACTCTGCCTGAAGACCTTTGAACCAGCTTCCTCTGGCGGTCTCCTTCTTCTTGCTCTCACCCATCGCTTACTCCTTTAGCCGTGCCGAATTACTTCGTTTCTTTGTGTAAGGTATGTTTTCTGCAGAACTTGCAGTATTTATTTACTTCCATTCTCTCCGGATGAGCTTTCTTATCCTTCGTCAGGTTGTAATTACGCTGCTTGCACTCGGTGCATGCCAGGGTTATCTTGATGCGCATAACTTCCACCTCCAATTATTTCTATTCTCTCATTTTTAGGCATAAAAAAAAGACCTGCCGTCATTGCTAATATACTATAGCACAGAAGCAGGTCTTCGTCAATATGTTTTTGAAATTAGTATGTGTCAAGTAATCGTTGGCACTTTTTCTTTCTTTTTGATGTCTGACCAA
>JAJQCB010000188.1 GCA_021203005.1 Clostridiales bacterium
TCTGTGATAAACAAATAATGAGCTGCGACATAAAAGGCGGCAAAATTATATTGGATTTTTCTTTAACAGAGAAACAGTTACGGTATATGACGAGAGCCAGGGAGTTTGCAAAAAAAGAACTGGCTCAGGGGGCACAGGAAAGGGACATGACAGAGGAATTTCCAATGGATATTCTGAAGAAACTTGGATCGGCAGGTCTGATTGGTATCCAGTTTCCGAAGGAGTACGGTGGACAAGGTGAAGATTACCTATCCTTCATTCTTACGGTAGAAGAACTATGCAAGGTGGATTCCGCTTTTGGTATCGCATATGCAATTTCATCCACATTTACAACAGGCATTCAACTTTTTGGAACTGAAGAGCAGAAGAAGCACTGTATGCCGCAACTTTTCCGAGGAGATGCGCTGGGATGCTTTGCACTAACAGAAGAAAACGCGGGTTCAGATGCTGGAGCTGCAAAAACCACTGCAATACGTGAGGGAGATTCTTTTATTATCAACGGAAAGAAGAAATATATTACAAATAGCGCAGTGGCAGATTACTGCATGCTCATCGCCAACACAATTCCCAAGAAGGGATCCAAAGGGTTAAGCGCTTTTCTGGTTGACCTGAAAACGACACCTGGCGTACGAATCGGGCATGTTGAAAATAAGTGTGGAATACGAAGCGCAAAGGTTGCAGAGATTATATTTGAAAACTGCGTAATCCCGGCAGACCGTATGCTGGGAACCGAGGGAAAAGGCTACCGCTATGCACTGACAGCATTAAATGCCGGGCGTCTTAGTGTGGCTGCACAGGGTCTTGCACTTGCGGAAGCAGCTTATGAAATAGCTAAAACACATATGATTGAAAGGGAACAGTTTGGAAAGCCTATTTATAAGAATCAATATCTGGCGTTTAAAATGGCAGACTTAAGAACAGAAATTGATATGGCTCGCCTGTTGCTTTACAAAGGAGTATGGGAACAGCAGAATGGCATGGATTTTGCAGTTTCGTCTTCTAAAGTGAAACTTGTGTGTACAAATCTGGCGATGAAAGTGACAACGGAGTGTATTCAGAACATGGGAGGCGCCGGATATATGAGAGAACAGAATATTGAGCGGATGTTTCGTGATGCCAAGATTACACAAATCTATGAGGGCACCAATGAGATTCAGCGGCTGATCATCAGCAAGGATATTTTCAGATAACTGCTCGACCGGGACTGACGAGGTTGGTGGGCGTTGGTATGGCAAAAGATGTGGCAGCACTGACATTTGCCACCGATGATGCAAGAGAAAGAATGACTGTTTTCTGGAGAAACGCGAAGCTGTCTTTCGGAACAGGTGAGGGTGGGTAGAATGACAAAAATTAATTTGGAAGAAATGCTGGTTGGGAAAAGGACAGAGTCCAGATATATGGAATATAACTGGAGAGACGTTGCACTTTATGCGCTTGCTGTAGGCGCACATCAGGAGGATTTCATTTATATATATGAAAAGAACTTAAAAGCGATTCCGTCATTTGGCACAATCCCATACTGGAGTACACAGAATGTATATCCACGCCAGTGGATGCCGTGTCCCGCGTCTATGCTGGCAACAGATATCATTAAACCGACGCGTCAGTTTTTGAATATGGACCATGAACTCTTTATGTATCGCCCCATCGATGCGATTAAGGGGACATTTCAGTACCAGGATATTATCACAGATGTGTATGATCGAGGAAAAGGAAAAGGGGCTGTTATAAAGACTCGATTAGATGTAAGGGATGAGGCTGGTAATCTGGTCTGTACTAATTATTCCTCTACATTTTTTCATGAGGCTGGAGGATTCGGCGGAAAACCAATGCCGTCCAGTAAAATATCAATCCCAGACCGGGAACCGGACTATTCTCAGAAAGATTACATTACTTCGACACAGAATGCTCTATACAGGTTGACCGGTGATACTAATCTGACGCATATTGACCCAGAAGTAGCAAAAGCGGGAGGTTTTCCGCGGCCATTTGTACAGGGTCTGTGTTCTTTTGGCTTTTCCTGCCGGATGGCAATCAGTATGCTATGCCCAGGTAGTCCGGAGCGGATGACTCATATGGCAGCTCAGATGCGAAATATTCTTTATCCGGATACATTGGTTCGTTTGGATGTCTGGGTGATAGAGGATGGTAAAGCTTATTTCCGTTTTGTTGATGTAGGAACAGGAAAACCGATTCTTGATCGGGGAATTTTTGAGTGGAAATAAGAAAAGCTTTTTCATTGCTATTTGTGCCGCCAACCGAAGGGCGGCGGAAAGGAGATTAAAATGTCAAATCAACCATTAACAGGTGTGAAAGTCATCGACCTGACCTATTTTGTGGCGGGGCCGGGCGCCGGTCGTCTGCTTGCTGATTGGGGTGCGGATGTAATCAAAGTAGAGCCGGCATTTGGTGATCCCGGCAGGACAACAGGACAGACGATGTGTATGCCAACCACGGAAGAATGTAATCCCTTCTACAGCATATACAATTCCAACAAGAAAGGTTTGTCAGTAAACCTGAAGACAGAAAAAGGGAAAGAGGTAATGAATCGTCTTCTGAAGAATGCAAATGTTTTTCTTACCAGTTACCGCACAGGCGCACTGATCAGACTTGGCCTGGATTATGAGACATTATCAGTAAAATTTCCACATTTGATATGGGCTCAGATTACCGGGTTCGGGACAGAGGGTCCTGCAAAAAACAATCCCGGATTTGATACGGTTGCTTTCTGGGCTCGAAGCGGCGCGATGATGGACATTATTGAGAAGGGCTCCACACCAGTAAACCCCCCGATCGGATTTGGTGATGCAACCACATCCTGTTCCCTGGCAGCAGGCATCTGTGCCGCTCTTTATGAGCAGCAAAAAAGCGGATATGGACAGAAGGTGATGGTTTCTTTATATGGGCAGGGGATATGGAGTATGGGAGCCGTCATTGCTGCGTCTCAATATGGAGATGAGTACCCGAAAACAAGAAAAAATGCTGTATCTCCCGTTATTAATTCCTTCCGATGCAAGGATGGAAAATGGCTGTTTGTGAGTATTCTGGAACATGACAGATACTATAATATTCTCATGGATCAAGTACTGGAACGCAAGGATTTAGTGGACGACCCGCGATATGCAACAGCGAAAGAAGGGAAAAAAAGAGGACCGGAATTAATTCACATTATTGAGGAAGAATTTGCAAAGCATACTGAAGATGAGATGATCCGTAGACTTGAGGCTGCTGACATTGCTTATGAAAGAATCTGGCATGCTCTGGATGTTGCAGAAGATGAGCAGGCATTGACCAATCATTTTTTGCAGGAGACAGAAAACAGAGATGGTTCTATAGTCCGTCTCCCGCAATCGCCGGTAAAATTTAACGATATTAATCCGGTAATGAAATATGATGCACCTCTGGTCGGTCAGGATACATATGAAATACTAAGAGAAGCCGGTTACAGTACGGAGGAAATTCGCAATATGATAGCGTCTGGTATTGCTGTCTGTCCAAAATAACGCAGAAATCCCGGTTCCTTTATTATCGCATATCATTTTAGGATACCTTTACCCCTAATCCATTATTTACAGGCTTTCGTCCAGTGCACTATACTTATAATGAAAGTGAAATGGTTGCCATTTACCAGTCTCCATATGAATCTCTGTGCACGAAACAAGACCACCGCCCTACATGAAATAGCCGGTGGTCTATGTTTTATTAACAAAAATTCTTTTCGATATATCCGTTCCTCCTCGTATGCAGCATTCTTCATTGAGACTATATTTCATTCGGCATCTTCCATGCGTCGTGATCTGTATGCAACAGTTCATGCGACTTATGGGAGAGCGGCTTCTCAAAGTAATCCTCATACGCCTGAATGACGGATGGATTTTCATGGGAAAAGCGGATCAGATTATTGCGGTCCAGCTCGTAAAGCTGCTGTCCGCGGACATCCGCCATCTCCACACCGTCGTGGATGGGCTGTCCGCCGCCGGCACAGCCGCCGGGGCAGGCCATGACTTCCACGAAATGGTACTCCGCCTCGCCTGAACGGCATTTCTCAATGAGCTTCCGGGCATTGCCCAGGCCGTGGGCAATGGCTGCTTTTACCTTGATACCCGCAAGTTCCACCTCTGCCTCTTTGATGCCATCCATACCGCGCACTGCTGAAAAAGCATCCGGGTCAGGATTATGCCCCTCCAGCACATAGGAAGCAGTCCGGAGAGCCGCCTCCATCACGCCGCCGGTGGCGCCGAAGATAACAGCCGCACCGGATCCGACGCCCAGAGGCATGTCAAATTCTTCCTCGGGAAGCAGCGCCGGAATCAGCATCTCTGCCTTGATGATCCGGTCGAATTCACGGGTGGTCAATGCCAGATCCACATCCTGTCCCGCGCCCGCGTCATTCATCACCGGCAGGTCGCATTCCGCCTTTTTCGCCATGCAGGGCATGATGGATGCACAGAAAATCCTGGAAGGATCCACGTCAAGGATCTGTGCGTAGTAGCTCTTGGTCACCGCGCCGAACATCTGCTGCGGCGATTTTGCCGTGGACAGGTTCGGTGTCATATCCGGATACTGGGATTTCAGGAAGCGCACCCAGCCCGGACAGCAGGAGGTGAACATCGGCCACTGATAGTCATCCGGATGCTGCAGACGCTCAATCAGCTCCGAGCCTTCCTCCATGATGGTCAGGTCCGCTGAGAAATTCGTGTCAAACACATAATCCGCACCCAGAGCCCGGACAACAGCCGCCATGCGCTTCTCTGTCGCCATCTGCTTCGGCAAGCCGATGCCTTCCCCCCAGGCCGCACGGACAGCAGGAGCGATCTGGACAACCACAATCTTCTCCGGGGCGTGGATCGCGTCCATCAGCTTCTCACAGTCATCTCTCTCATGGAGCGCGCCCACCGGGCAGTGGGTCACACACTGGCCGCAGACTGCACAGTCAGCGTTCTCAATCTTCCGGTTTCCACTGACACCTACACCGGTACGTTTTCCCGTACCTGTCAGATCCCAGATATTCAGAGTCTGAATCTTTTCACAGACCTGGACACAACGCATACATTTAATGCATTTACCATCGTTACGAATCAAAGGGAATTCTCGTTTCCACAATTTATGCTCGTAAGAGCGACGGAAAGGAATGCGTCCGATATTTAAGGAATTTGACAATTCCTGAAGAGAACAGTTGCCGCTCCTGGTGCAGGAGGTGCAGTTTGTGTTGTGTCTGGACAAGATAAACTCCACATTCATGCGTCTCGCATGATGCACTTTTTCGCTGTTTGTAATGATTTCCATTCCATCTTCCACCTTCGTGTTGCAGGAAGAAACCAGCATATCTTTCCCTTTTAATTCCACTACGCAAACGCGACAGGCACCGATCTCGTTGATCTCTTTCAGATAGCAAAGCGTCGGAATCTTGATGCCGGCCATGGAAGCAGCCTCCAGAATGGTCGTCCCCTCTTTCACCTGTAACTTTTTATGATTAATTGTAATGTTTACCATATTTCCTGACGACCTCCTCTCAGCACACTGCACCCGTGGCGGTCACACCGCAGACAGCGGCTCGCCTCACGGAATGCTTCCTCATCGCTCATCGGCAGCTCCACACCCTCAAAACTCTCTTTGCGCGTGCACGCTTCCGCCTCGCGGAGGTTCACCCTGCCGCTGGCTACTTTATCGTTGAGCAGCGGTTCCGGGATATCCACATCACAGGTGACAGGATGGTGGTATCCGAGATATTCATCAATATTTGCCGCGGCCACTTTACCGCCCTCGATGGCGCGGATGACCGTGGCTGCACCCAGCACGCACTCGCCGCCGGCAAAAATGCCGTCCATCTCGACAGCGCCGGACTCATCCGCCACGATTCTTCCCCGGTTAACCGGAATGCCATACTCCGCAAAAGGTCCGGACACGATGTCCTGCCCGACCGCGACCAGAATGATATCGCATGCCATGCGTACCTCCGGTTTGTTGGCGTTCCTGGGTGCAGGACGGCCGTTCTTCACCTGGCCGATTACCTGAGGCTGTACCCAAAGAGCCGCTGTTCTTCCTTCCGCATCTGCCTCGATACGGACCGGCGCGTTTAAGGTAACCATCTCTACGCCCTCCGCCAGGGCGCTCTCCACTTCCTCAGCCAGAGCTGTCATATCCTCCTGCCGTCTCCGGTAAACGACCTTTACCGATGCGGCATGGCAGCGGACCGCTGTCCTCGCGCAGTCCATGGCTACATTTCCGCCGCCGACCACGATGATATCTTTGCCGGTGTAATCCGGATAATTGCCGTCCCCGATTTCCCGGAGCATCTTAACAGCGGAAATCACGTTTTCACTGTCCTCTCCCTCCAGGCGGAGCTTCTTGTCCGTGTGTGCGCCGATGGCCACATAGACGGCGTCATACTCTGCGCACAGCTGCTTCATCTCCTCCGTGCCGATCGGTGACTCCGTCTTTACCTCAATGCCTGTTGAGAGAATCGCATCCAGATCCTGCTGCAGACGCTCCCGCGGGAAGCGGTAATTCGGGATGCCGTAACGGAGCATGCCGCCCAGCTGTTTTTTCTCCTCAAAGACGGTACACTGATGCCCCATCAGCTGCAGGAAATAGGCGGCGGTCAGGCCGCTCGGCCCGCTGCCGATCACGGCGACTTTCTTTCCGGTGGACGGGTTGCAGGGCGGCGTGGGAACGGAATCCGCCGAGGCGTGATCCACCACATACCGCTTTAACGCGCGGATATTCACCGCATCGTCAATCATTTTTCTCCGGCACCGCCGCTCACAGGGGTGCTCACAGATCAGCGCGCAGGCTGTCGGGAACGGGTTGTCCTTGCGGATCAGACGGATCGCGTCGTCCGCCCTCCCGGCTGCCGCCAGTGCGATGTAGCCCGGCACATCCACATGCGCGGGACAGAGCGTCACGCAAGGAATCGGCTGTTCAAAGGATCCGGAACAGGTGTGCTGCTGCACATGGGAGAGATAATCCTCCTCAAAACCCTCCAATCCTTTCAACACCATGTTGGCCGCCTCGAAGCCGATGGCACAGTCGGCGGACACGCGGATGGTCTCCGCGGTCTCCTTAATCAGCGCCAGGGTCTCCATGTCGGCCCGGTTGTCCAGTACATCCTCCAATAGTTCTGTCAGCCTCCCCAAGCCGATCCGGCAGGGGACACATTTGCCGCAAGTCTGCGCGTAGCACATCTGCAGGATTGCAAGCTGCTGCTCCACCGCACAGACTCCGGGCGGGTTCGCCGCGATGCGCTGGGCAATCTGGGCACGCAAATCCTCTCCAAAGGCCCGCATCCTGCTGGTCTCGACCACATATAGTCTGCTCATACTTTCTCCTCCGATTAAAGATAATACTTTTGCGAAAGAGTATGCGTTGACCGGCCTCTATTCCATTATGATGCCAGTTCAAAGCTTATCAGCAATAGAAATCTGCGTCAAATTCACTGCCTCCTCTTTCACTACGCTAATGCCCCCACATCTCGTACACGCAGGGGCATCCATCACATTTACTTGTTTTTATTTTATCACAGAGAAGTGTCTCCAAAAATAAAGAAATTGGAATAGAGCTATTACACAGGAGAATAAATTCCGTGGTTTTGGTCACTCTGAAGTTTGCCCCCTCTGACCTGCAGATAAAAATCGTCTACTGCTCCGGTGTTTGCAAACAACCGATTTCCGAGAGAATCCTCGATCATGTTTAGCTCAATAAAGTTGGAAAAATTTTTTCTCTGTAACATGGACAGAATTTCCTTCTTACGTTCACGCTACACTTTTCAAGCAGGTTATGCCATAATTATTCGCACTTTTCAATATATTTTCGCCGCAATATTTCACACTTTTCAAACAGTGGATAACATTATTCCTGATGCTTTTCTATTACGCAGGTATGCTGTTTCATCCCCGCGCCTTTTGCATTCCTGTCATAATTGATTCCGACCAGAAGCAATTCACCGCCATATCCATTTAACACATTTTACCGCAGAGCGAAATACCTCCGCCACTTCACGATTCGGAATATATACCTCTTCCCGCAGCTGATCATAGGCGAGATAGCCTAAATGAATAAGCAGCGTCAGTACATCATCCTTATTCTCAAAAGAAGTGAAATCATTTTGGAATGTGCTGATATCAATTTTTACGCGCTGTCCGCCAAGCATCAATATAATAGCATCCTTCAAGCCGTCAAAATTTTCTCCGATATATCTTTTCAGACTTTCAAATGAACCGGTCTGGTTCCAGTAATTCCTGACGTTTCTGTTATGCAACGCCTCTCTCACGGAATTCGGATTATAGATATGATGATTCTTTTTAAAAGAGTATCCATCATACCAGAGGTTCATATCCTCAAAGCTCATATCCTGCTCCCGGCAAATCTTTTTCACTTCGGATTCCGTGAATCCCACATATTCCTCCAGTAGTTCCGGAGCTGTCATGGAATATTCCCTGAAATCTGACAGCGCAGACTCCGTCCCGTATTTCTTCACCGGAAGAATACCCGTCATATAAGCAGCAGCAATGACTTTGTTCGTCCTGTCCTTATTTTTAAAGAGTCCCCTTAAAAATAAACCTGAATTATTCACGGCATAACAGCGGGAGCCGCTGAAAACCGCGTAG
>JAJQCB010000042.1 GCA_021203005.1 Clostridiales bacterium
ACCAGAATGCGGTAGACGTTGCTGGCAGTGAGGGGATTCAGAAAGAAGCGAAGCCTGTGACATATACCGTCGGCGGGGTGACGCGTGCGGAGTCGGTGCGTCGGGGGCTGGCGGCTTCCGCCGGAGAGATCGTGCTGATTCATGACGGGGCACGGCCGATGATCAGGGATTCTTATGTGACGCATTGTGTGGAGGCGATGGCGGATTTCCCCGGCGCGACGATGGCAGTGCGCTCGAAGGATACGATCAAGCTTGGAGACGACCGGGATGTAGTGACGGCGACGACGGAGCGGCCGCATACCTGGGTGGTGCAGACGCCGCAGTGCTTCCGGCGGAAGGTGCTGGAGGAAGCGCATGAGAGATACGGAAGCGATCCGGGCATTACGGACGACTGCATGCTCCTCGAATTGTGCGGACAGGATGTGAAGCTGGTGGAGGGAGATTATACGAATATCAAGGTGACGACGCCGGAGGATCTTACGCTGGCGGAGGCATTTTTGAGGAGAATGGGAGATAGTGACTGATTCTTGTTGAAAAGAAATCGGGAGGGAGAAGGTTTTTCTTCTTTGTGTATCATAAACGGATGCCGCCGGTGATAAACCGGACGGCATCCGTTTTGATGATAGCTCTTTAAATGACGTTTAGTGTATATTCATTCTTTGCTGTATTTCTCAAAAGCTTTGTTCGCGAAGCGGCTGATTTCTTCGCGGATGTCGTCCCGGTAAGCGTAGTGAACGAAATGGGAAGCATCCTGATAGAAGATTGCTTTTGCACCGGGAATGTAGGCTGTCGGCAGGAAGGTGCGGCTGAGAGGGAGCATGGCATCTCTCATGCCGTAGAAGAGGAGGACCGGGCAGCGAATGGTTCCCAGGGCTTTTTTTAATTCCTCATCAGTTCGATACTGGGAGAGGGCAATGCCGGGATTAATCCGTCTTTCGTCGGGTGTTTTGTCTAGTTCCCACTGGTACTTCTTTTCTGCTTTGTCGATGAACTCCTCCCGGAGTTCCGGCTTGTCGGCAAATTTTCTTGCAAACTGGAGCATGAGCTGTCGTTGGTATTGAGCTAATTGTTCACGGGCGGCCGGATCAGAGATTGTTTCCATGGAGCGTTGCCGGGGAGGGGTGACGAATAGATTTTCCCGGGAATGAGGTCCTGGAGCCAGACCGGCGAAGCCGACCAGAACCTCAGGGTGACGGAAGCACAGATGCCAGCCGATGGCAGCACCGTCGGATTGTCCTGTATAAAGGAAGTGTGAGATGTTCTGTGCACGGGCAAATTCCCATACGTCGTCGGCCCATACATCGTACCAGTTGTTATTATAGTTTTTATAGATATGGGTTGATTGCCCATAGCCGCGCATCTGAATCAGGAAGACGTGAAAGCCTTCGTCTGCGAGGTCAAAGGGCCAGCCTTTCCCATTGGGATCAAAGATCTGCATGGAGGCCAGAATGTAGCGGTCTCCCTGTCCGTATTCTTCATAATAAAGGTCTGCGTCGTTTACGTGCTGAATCATGGCATTTCCTCCGGGAAGTGATTTTCTTGTCAATTTCCGATCGCTATGTTATGATAAATTTCTCCGATACATGCCGGAAGAAGATGTCTGATTGTTTACAACGACGGAGCGATGACGAAGGATGTTTACTCTTAATATGGTGGGAGAGCAGCTCAGAGAGAGCTGTTCCCGTATTTCTGTCAAAACAGAATATGACTGTGGGATTACTAATATTGTTCTTCTCTATCCGGGAGAAAAGGCACTGCTGCCGGGCACCCTTTACGTCGGAACCGGAGAGGTTCTGGCGGAGGCGCTGGATGGCTGGGACAAAGTGACAGGACGAATGATCATCGTCTCCGGAGATATCTCAGCGCTGTCTGGAATGCTGAAGGAGGAAGCGCTCTCTTACCTGCTCAGCGATTTAGAAGTAAACCGGATCGGGAATCTGTTGATGAAGGAATTTTTCCAATACCAGCAGTGGTGTGAGTCTGTGCGTTCGGACATCTGTCAGAAGAGGGAACTTCCCGCTCTTCTCCGGAAGATGGCGGAACGGGTTCATTATCCGATTCTCTGGCTGAACTCCGGCTACAGGCTTATCGCCTCGGATGTGAGCTATTCCTTTGAAGATAAGTATATCTCAGAACTGATTTACAGCGGAACACTCACGTCATCTAGTGTAGATGCAATGCTTCAAAAAAGCAAGAGAATTTCACTTCAGATTCGCGGGAATCACGGAAATATCAATGCCTTTGAGTCGTTCCTTGATACAGGGCATTACGCGGTGGTCTGCGAAATGAGAGAATGTCATGCTTTTCTGGGTCAGATTATGATGATCTCTGATCAGGAGGAACGGGATGGGCGACTGATTGATGATGTCCGGACACTGGCGCCTTTTTTCCTTCAGTATGCCTCTATGACGCGAGGGGGAGAGTACTTTGAGACGTCAGACGGATACGGGGATCTTCTGGAAGATCTTTTGGAACATCGCCTGAAGAACAAAGCGGAGCTCGTGAGCCGGACAAGTCGGCTTTCGCCTCCGATGACACCCTGGTATCGCTGCGCGGTTCTCGGCTTTGAAGCGGAGTTTGAAATCCGACAGGAAAGGAGTTTTCTGCAGAAGCTCACAGGGGCGATACCAAGAAGCGTGGTAACCCGGTATGAGGATGAGGTCATCGTGTTGATCAGGAAAGAGACATCCGGAGCGCCGGAGTTTGATGAGGAAGAGTTAAAGAATCTTCTTCATCGGTATCATGCCTGCCTTTGTCTGGGGGCGCAGTCTGAGTTCCTGACTTCTTTCCCTGCCATTTTCCGGCAGACGCGTGCCGCTCTGCGGCTGGGGATGAGCATGGAAGGAAGTGAACTGCGTCCGATTTTTCGGGCGGAGGAGTATCACATGTATCAGATCATTGATCTGTGTGCCCAGTATGGAAGCAATTATCACGGGGGAAATCTGATTTATCTGTGTACACCGGGATATTCTGCCCTGCATCGCTATGATCTGGAACATCATGATAACCTGTGTGCAATTATCGAAGCGTATATTCTGAATAACTGTAATACCTCCCAGACTGCAAAGGCTTTATATCTGCATCGCAATACTCTCATTAATAAGCTGGCGAGGATTGAGGAAATTACGGGTGTCAGCCTGGATGATGCGCTGGGGAGATATCGGCTGATGTTTTCTGCCATGGTGATGAAGTATATGGAGGTTTGCCGCCATGAGGATCCCTATGATCTGAAATATTCCTGGAATAATCAGGAACACCATTGACCGGTTTTTAGTATAACAGGACAGGGTTAGATGGGAAATGGATAATGTGCCCAGAATGGAGAGAGAAGAAAGGGCAGCTTTATCGAATTGTTTAAAGTGTTCCGTCTTGAGACGAGATAAAACGTCTGAGACGGAGCTTTTTTTATGCATAAGAGGGGCAGTTTATACAAAATAGGCAGGTGAAAAATGGTCAGTGTGTCCATATGCCGCAGGAAAATGAACTGCTATACTGGAAGATGTAAAAGAAGGAGAGGTGAGCTATGTGAGCCAGGAAAAGAAGTCAAGTCCGGGGTATTATCAGGGATATTCAGAACCGGTCTATGACGGTTGGAAGAGATATCATCGGTATGTCTCAGTTCGTGACGGGACTCGATTGTCCGTCATTTACTACATCCCCACACGAGGAGGAAAAGAAGCGGAGGAAGCTCTGCCTGTTGTTATGCATTATTCGCCCTATAATCATCTGAATCGGAAAAAAGATGCCGCGGGAGAAAATGTGGACACGATCTCAGATGCTCTCAAAGTGATGGAACTGATTCCTTATGGCTATATCTACGTGGCGGCTCAGTGTCGTGGCACGGGAGCGTCATTTGGAACCCGAATCACAGTGAATTCCCGGCAGGAGGCGCGAGACGGTGCGGATCTGGTGGAATGGCTGGCGGCACAGCCTTTCTGTAATGGGAAAGTGGCGACAGCGGGACAGTCATATAATGGCCAGACTCAGCTCGAGATTTTGTCACAGAAGCCGAAACATCTGACAGCAGCTTACATCGGCAAGACGGATTTTAATAAGTATGATGGCTGGGTGAGGAATGGAGTTCCCCGTGCTTTTGGAAACCAGCCCGATTTTCTCTGGTCAGCCGATGAGGAAGAGGCAAAGTCTCAGGTGGAAGATCTTGCTTCGGAGACTGTTCCGGTTGATGAGGATCCTGAGGGGATTCTTCTGCGGCAGGCGATTTGGGAACACCGGAGAAATGGCCTGCAGATTCCCATGCTGCGGGATCTGAACTGGCGGGACAGTGTGTTGGAGGAACTCGGAGGAAAAGTCTGGGAGGAACTGAGTGCCAGTACCTATTGCCGGGAGTTGAATGAGTCTGGCGTAGCAGTGTATCTGGATGGTGGGTGCTATGACGTCTTTCGGAGAGATACCTTTGTCCTGTATCGCAATCTGACTCTGCCGAAAAAACTGATTTTTGGTCCTTGGTATCATATTGGTCCAAAGTCAGACCCGGAACCCTGGGTGGAGATGCTCCGTTGGTTTGATTACTGGCTGAAAGGGGTTAAGAACGGAATTACGGATGAGGCTCCTCTGGCTTTGAAGATGGCATCCTATGATTTTCAGAATGGTCGGCATCAGGGAGAGGGAACGGGTGAATATCTCATGGAGTGGGATTGGCCTGCTGAGAACGGCCGTCGGGAGATCTGGTATCTGGATGCTGCGGGAACGGTGGGGCTGAGAACCGGTGAAACCGGAGCGTGTCCGTATGAGGTAGTATATGGCATTCAGTCCAGTATGGAGTCCGGAACGACGGTACGTGAAGATGGACAGGGTATAGAGCAGAAAGGACTGGTATTTACCTCGGAGCCTTTGGCAGAGGACCGGGAGTTCATTGGACATCCGATGGCATATCTATCCTTTGTTCTGGAGAATAGGGGATGGATGGAGAAGGAAAAGACAGATCTGGATTTCTTTGTCGTTCTGGCAGACTGGGATCCCGGAAGCGAAACTTCCTATCAGATCTCGGAAGGTCATCTGCGCGCCTCTGTGAGGACGAATGCGGCAGATTGTCCTTACGATTTTCTGGGGCTTCCCTGGTATGAGAACAGGGAGGGGAGTAATAGCTATCTGAAGGAAGGGGAAACATATCACCTGACGTTTGATTTGCTGCCCTTGTGTTACCGGGTGAAAAAGGGACATCGGCTGAAAATGATCATCAGTAACAGCCTGGATCGTATGTACTACAGCGGTCGTCTGGCCTATGAGCGGGGCGAGACAGATCCTGCCCCGGTGATTCGTTTGCTGTGCGGAGGAGAAGAAGGAAGCCGCTTGATTCTTCCCAATATTTATCGGGATTGAAACAGAAAGGATTCACCGAAGACGAAAGGAGGAGAAAATGACATATCATATAGCGATCACACTGCTCATGATGGTCGTGATCATCGTACTATTATTCAAGGGTGTCAGCAGTCCGGGCGTGATCTTTTCCCTGGTTCCCATTGCGGCGGCTTTGTTGATGGGGTATGCGCCCAGTGAGGTCAATACCTTCATTGGAGATGGTATTAAGTCGGTGGGCTCTACCCTGTTTCTGATGGTCTTCGCGGTGCTGTATTTCGGCATCCTCCATGAGGCGGGAGTGTTCCGGGCACTGGTACGTTTTGTCATGCGGTTTCTTGGAAACAGTGTTCTGGGGACGCTGCTCATCACGGCGGTGATCGGTATGCTGACACAGCTGGATGGGTCTGGTGCAACGACAGCTTTGTGTACGATTCCGACGGTCAAACCGATTTACGAGAGACAGAATATACGTACGGAAGCGCTGCTTCTCGTTGAAAGCCTGGCTTCGGGTGTGTTTTGTCTGCTGCCCTGGGCACCGGGACTGGTGGAGGCTTCCGCATATGTGGGTGTGGAGGTTTATGATGTTTTTTTGTTTATTCTGCCCCTTTTTGTGTTCTCGATTATTCTGATCTTTCTGTTTTGTATCCCTGTTTCTATCGTGGAGAAACGACATGGGGCGGGACTCTCACAAGAGGAATTTAAGGAACTGAAGGAAAGCCTGCACGAGCCGCTGGAATTGCCGCTCGGAAAAGGTGTGGCAATTTTTGACAGCGTATTTACTGTGATACTCATGGCTCTATTGCTGGCCGGGAAGCTGCCCTCCAACCTGTCCTTTGCGTTTGGGTATGCGGTGCTTATTGTGGTGAATTTCCCTAACCCTAAATAAGAGGCGGATTATATGAAGAAGCAGGCATCAATGGCTTTGAATGTGGCGTTCGCGATGCTGGGTGTTGCGGTGCTGGTGGGTGTTAATAATGGAACAGGAGCTTTGGGAGAGCTGGCTGTATGGATGTCGGGGAATGTTTCTTCGGATATTCTGTCTCATTTGCCGTTCATTCTGTGTGTCTTCAGTATGCTTCTGTCTATTACCATCGGGGGTGCAAAAAATTCCGTTGTGCTTCCTGCAATTATTCCTCTGGTGGAACCTTTTGGTTTTACAGCAGTGCAGGTTCTGGGGGCTGTTTTCGCCACAGGGATTATCAGCGCCAATCTGAGCCTGTTTAATGCTACACCTTATCTGGCACTCGGACTGGCTGGGGTGGAGATGAAGGATCATCTGAAGTATTCACTGCTGCCGGTATATGGATTCAGCCTGCTTATGCTGGCATTCATGGTGGTAACAGGAATGTTGCCGTTGTGATTGTTCGTTAGACGGGGGTTTTTGCAAAATGCCCAGAGATGTGACTGTCGGAATGTGCAGGTTGTCCATTGTGAGAAAAGTCACCGAAAAGTATGATTTATCTATCCAAAATACATACAAAGGAGGAGTAACAAATGTCAATCAATGTTATTATTACTTTGCTGATGCTGGTAGCAATCTTTGTTCTGATTTTTAAGGCACCGGCAGCACAGGGAGTCATCTTCACGATTGTGCCGATCGTTGCGGCTTTGCTCATGGGATTCTCTCTTACGGATATCAATGGCTTCATCAGTACAGGACTGAGTTCTGTCGGAGGCACTCTGTATCTGATGGTTTTCGCGGTTCTGTATTTCGGAATCCTGACAGAGGCAGGTGTGTTTGACGCTTTGGTTAAACTGATTCTTCGATTCCTGGGAAACAGTGTCCTGGGAAGCTGCCTGGTTGCCATGCTGGTCGGTATGGGAAGCGCGCTGAGCGGTTCCGGTGCAACTACAGCGCTCTGCGCGATTCCGACGATGCGCCCCATTTTCGAAAAACAGAAAATCCGGGCAACCTGCCTGCTGTTTATTGAGTCTCTGGCCAGCGGCGTAATTATCCTGCTGCCCTGGGCACCCGGCATCAACGAGGCTTCCGCCTATGTTGGAGTCGATGTATACGATGTGTTCCTGTTTATTCGTCCTCTGATTATTTTCTGCATTATTGCCTGCCTGGTTCTCTGCATTCCGCTGTCGATTCTTGAGAAGAAGAACGGCGCCGGTATGACGGATGAAGAGTTTGCGCAGATGAAGAAGGAAATGGATCAGCCGTTGAATCTGCCGTTTGGTCGGAATGTGGCGATCTTTGACGCGGTAGTGACGATCGCTCTGTTGGCAGGGCTGCTGGCCGGTGTGGTGAAAACGAACCTTGGCTTTGGCTTCTGTTTCTGCCTTCTGCTCTTTGTGAATTTCAAAAATAAAAAAGACCGCGACGAGTATATCAAACGTCATTCGACGCAGGCTCTGAACATGGCTTTCACGATGCTTGGTATCGCCTGCCTGGTTGGTGTGAACAGTGGAACCGGTGCGCTGGCAGAACTGGCCACCTTTATTGCCGGAAGCGTGAGTTCTGATATTCTGCGGCATCTGCCGTTTATCCTGTGCATCCTGAGCCTGCCGCTTTCCATCACCATTGGCGGTTCGAAGAACTCCGTGATTCTGCCTACGATTATTCCGCTGGTTCTTGAACTGAATCTTGGTTTCAGCGCTGTACAGATCCTTGGATGCGTCTTTGCTACGGGCGTAATCAGCGCAAATCTGAATCTTTTCAATGCGGCTCCTTACCTGGCGCTGAGTCTGGCCGGAGATGTTCCTATGAAAGATCATCTGAAATATTCACTGCTGCCTATGTATGGGTTCAGTCTGCTGATGATTGTGTTCATGGTCGTCTCGGGAATGCTGCCGATCTGATGATATTGCAGATGCTGTTTTAGTGGCTGTAACTGTTGGAGTCAGTCTTAGATAAGAGGAAAACGAATGGAATGCAATGAAGCTTTGACACCAAATGGAATGATTCAGGGCGTGCGGGAGGACGGAGTTCTTGTATTCAAGAACATTCCCTTTGCCCGCTGCGCCCGTTGGCAGGCCCCTGAAAAGCTGGAACTGCCGAAAGGAGAATACCGGGCCGTTGAATACGGCCCGGCACCGATTCAGAATCCTCCGGATCCTTTCTGGGCGAAACGGAGCGGGGAACTGATTGATTTTCCGCAGTCGGAAGACTGCCTGAATCTGAATATCTGGACAGCTGACGTGAACAAACCCAAGAAAGCCGTGCTGTTCTGGGTATATGGCGGTTCTTATATCC
>JAJQCB010000284.1 GCA_021203005.1 Clostridiales bacterium
GTGTGGTAGACAAGCCCGGCTAAAGCCGGACTCTATTGAAGCTTTTCGCGGATGCGTTCAACTTGCACTTGCAATTTTCGGAAAATATTTTATGCTTTTTCTCTGAGGAGGGAGATGTAAGGTATACTGTTCTGGCTGAACATGTTCCATTCGTCATGGATGTTTTGAAACAGCCAGAGGCTGACGACAGAGAGTATTGTTTTTGATATAGATATGGATGTAGCTTATGCATTTGAAAGGGCAGATATAGTCAATCATATTGGCAGAGTCTTTAAAGATGTGTATTGTGTAGTGTATCGCGAAGACTGTTGTGACAGGCTGGATGTGCAGGAGTATATTCCTCAGATTGTTGCGGCTACGGTGTCGGATTCCACAGCTAAAAAAGAAATTGCATCAGACAGTATATGGGATTGCGTTTATTTGGCAAATGGAGATCAGGGTGAGTTTGACGGGCGCTATGTTCATGTCCGAATTTATGATGATGCTGATTATGAAGACGATGGTTATAAAAACGCGTTGATTCTGTGGCCATCAGATAGTCCAAGTTCGTATATTAGAGCGTTGGCAAGATATGTTAAAGAGACTTATCACGTATCGGTATCCATTTTGGAGGAGACGTCTTATGATTGGAAAAAAGAATATTTTCACCTGATAAGGGATATCAGATATTTTATTGAGGATAGACAGGATATTAAGTCCATCGAAGATTTGCATAATCTGACAGTTAAGATGGATGATGTCCAAGATTTTGGTGAAGAAAAACGGATCTGGATTAAACTGAAAAGGCAGCGTGAAAAAATCATATCACATGATAAAGACAAGGAACCACCAATAGATCTGGATGATTGGAAATATTTTCTTTCTGGGAAGTATAATGGCAGATGCCAGCTTTGTGGGGAGCTGATTCTCATGGAGGAGTAGAAAACACATTTTTGGACTTTCCGTATGGTAAAAAAATCTAAAAATAAGCTGGCTAATTTAGAATCAAATCTTTTTTGTTTATGTCCATCATGTCACGGTGAGATGCAATATGGAAGTTCTATGGGAAAGGACATGTCTCAGCTTGTTAAAAAAGCTCAGGAATACGCAAAATATATTGAGGAAAAAATTTCTACTGAAGAATTTGACGATGATTCTGATTGCCTTGTGCAGGAATGGGTTGACAATGATATTGAATTAAAGGGTTTTAATAGGCCGATTGTCTGTGAGGTTGTTGTCAACGGAAAGCAAAGAAGAATGGCTTTCTCGTGGGAACACTTTATGAAGATTGCCTTTATTTTTGAAAACTTTAATGATGTGAGCGAAGAGGGCGGTGATAAGGATGATCAAGCGGAGATTTCAGATTGGGATGATCTGTATTAGAATGGTCATGGATATTATGGAAGCGGGTTCTTGAACCTGTGCAGTGGCACGGTACAGAATATGTAACAGGACATTTCCGTAATAGAAATGGTCAAACCGAGTGGGTACGTGGACATTGGAGGACCAGATGATATGGAGACAAAGTTTCACGCCGGAGAACTGGCTCAGATAAAAACTACTGGTGAGGTCGTCAGGATCAATTCGCTGCGTCCGTGAATGAGCCTGATATTTTATCTGGTATATCAGAATGGCAAGAGAAATCGATACAGGGAGTCTGAACTGCTGCCTTATGCTGATAGAGAAGTCAGTATTATGGACAAGCTTCAAAGCGTGGAATTTGCGAACGCGGAATCCTTTCAAAAATATGCGTATTACAGGCTGTTTTCTGAAAGTCAGGAGGGGAACCTGTTCAGCTATCAGGGGAATAAAATTATTTTTAATCCTTTTCAGTATAAGCCCCTGCTGAAATTCCTGAGCGTTGACTCCGATGAGCGCCTGCTGATTGCGGATGAGGTGGGCGTTGGAAAAACGATTGAGGCCGGTATAATACTGGATGAATTAATTTCGCGCGGTGAGCTGAAAAATAATGATGCGATTATGATAGTATGCCCGAGTATCCTTTGTCGCAAGTGGAGAGCGGAACTTCGATCAAAGTTTCTTATGGATGATTTCTATATTCACGATGGGAAATCCCTGTCGTATATGCTGCATGAAATCGTGGAGACGGGGAGAGTGCAATATCGACACAGTATTGTCAGCGAACAGTTATTCAGAGGAGAAAAATACCAGGAACTTTTAAAACAGTGTCTTGAGGAAAATGGTGAACCGATTTTCAAAATGCTGATTGTGGATGAGTGCCATCATTATCGGAATCCAGGAACTAACACTTATAAGATTGGAGAATTGCTGAGTCTTGGCAGCGAGCGCGTGTTAATGCTGTCTGCCACTCCGTTCAATCTTCGAAGCGATGATCTATATAATCAACTGCATATGTTAAATCCTGCATTGTTCCCGGAGCTGCCGGTTTTTAATCAGCTGCTGAGACAGATACGCAATGTGAATCAGGCTATTGCGAATGTCAAGAAGGATGATGCGGCCTCGAGAAATGTTCTCATCAACTGTGCAAAGGAGCTGAAACCTATAGCAGATGCGAATGAATATGTGGCCGCAGATTTTAATCGGTTGTATGGGAAAATCGTAACCGGTGAAATTCTTACGGTTAAAGAAAAGGTTGATTTTGAAAGAATCGTGAATCTTTTAAATCCGATCGCATCCTCATTTACCAGAACTCTGAAAAGAGATGCCATTGAACATCGGGTAACCAGAGAAACCATGACGCTGGAGGTGCATTTCACTCCGCAGGAGACAGACGTATATCACTCCTTTCTGGAAACGAATCTGCTTACAAGATGTTTGGCGTATCAGAGCGGGCTTTTGGACTGATACTGAACGGACTGGAAAGAATTGCTGCCAGTTCGCTTATAGCCCTGGAAAAAAATATTAAAAAGTTTGCTTATATGTCAGATAAAGCATTTGTCGAAATGCTTTCGGGAGAGGGGGAGCTTGACCTAAAAACGGTACGGGCAATGAAAAGTTTGCTCCAGGAAAGCTATTCTGAGATGCTGGATAAGATAAGACTGGTTGGCGACAATGATAGCAAATATAATACATTTCGGCAGCTGGTTGAGAATGTCAAGAGGGCTTCGGGTGACAATCGGAGAATCATTGTATTTTCTTATTATACGGAGACGTTAAAGTATCTTAGGCGGAGATTGACATCGGATGGATACCGTGTGGCATTGATGTATGGAAAGACGCCATACGACACGCCGATGCAGCAGAAGGATGAGGACGGTTTTGAGATCATTGGCAGAAATGATATTATGAAAGATTTCGAAGACGGAAAGTATGAAATCCTTCTGCTCAGTGAGGTGGGCGGTGAGGGTCTGGACTTTCAGTTTTGCTCCTCATTAATCAATTATGATTTGCCGTATAATCCGATGAGAATTGAGCAGAGAATAGGCCGAATCGACAGAATGGGACAGAAAGCGGATAAGATTATTATCGGCAACCTTTGTATTGAAAATACAATTGACGTTGTTATTAACCGGGTTTTGTTATCAAGAATTTCGGATGCGGCGGATCTGATAGGGGAGCTTGAACCGATCATTGCACAGAATCTGGCAGAAATCAATGAGCTGATTATATCCAGTGATCTTACCGCGGATGAAATCAGCCAGCGAGAACAGGAAATTGAACAGCAAATTGAAAAGGCACGCCAGGTGCGGGTGGAATTTGAGGAAGCCAGATATGAGCTGGTAAATGACAGGGGATTTAGAGATGAATTTGAAGATTCCATCCGAAACAGCAGGATATCGCCATATGAGTCCCTTTTGTTTACATACAGCTTCCCGAAGAAAGAAAATGGGTGTTGGTGTAAAATAATTTCGGAATCGGCTGCCGATATCCACGTTACAAAAGACATTTGTGACCGCCTGCGTGCATATATCAAAAGATTTAATCTGGGAAAAGCGGGTGAAGAATTAAAACAACTGATTGCAAGTAACGGAGACCTGCGAATTGATTTTGATGGTGACTCCGCATATGCAAGTGAAGGGAGAACCTTTTTTAAACCGGCAGGGGCATGGATTCATTTTATCATAGATTATATAAGGGCGCTGGAGTCAGACGAACCGGAAAATGTATTTTATGCCTATGCAAAAAAAGACGCCATGAGAAGTCTGAAGGCGGGAAGATACTGGGCGTTTGTCTATGAGATGGAATTCAGAGGATTTTTTGAGACCAAAACTTTTGAATATATTTTAGTCTCAGAAAATGGGGAAGAGGTGGTCTGTCTGACGGATGAGGAACGAAAACAGCTGTTTCGAAGCGTAAAGAACAGTAAAGTTCCAGCAGATATTAACCTTAATATGTTTGACGATATCCGCATGCAGGCAGAGGACGCCGCGGAGATCAGAAAAGAAGAGTTTTCATCTCAGGCAATGGGGAAGAATGGTGTGAAGATCGGCTCTCGTATTCAGGCAATTCAGAATTTATCTGAGCTGCGAGTGCAAAAAATGGAAGATGATTTAATCGGAGCCAGAGGAAAAGAAGAGGAAAAATTAAGGAAATCTATTGAGCGTGAAAAAAGAAAGACTGCGGACAAGGTTTCGGTTCTTGAAGACAAGCTGAAGTTTATGGGAACCTACGCTCTGGATGCGGTATGTCTTATTGATGTAAGCTAGAGGGGAGTGCAGGAATATAATTCTCAGGAAGCTGTGGATGAAAACCAGACGCAACGTATTACGAAAAAAGGTGCAACAGCAGTTATCCGAAAAATTCGGATAACTGCTGAAGATGGTAAGACCTATAACACAAACCACTATTCGTTGGAGATGATTATTGCTGTTGGTCTGGCCGGTGCAGAATGTAGCGAAAGGTGTATTTCTCAAGATAATAAAAATGCAATCGAAAACGGTTGCAAAATGAAAATGCAATCAAAAACGATTGTAAGAGGTACTTACAGTGGATGATAACTTTAATTTTCCCTATGAAAATACAGAAGACCCCTCTTGGGCTACCTTGTTTGAGATGGCGGAGCATTTCGAAGAGCCGGAAGCGGTATCCGTCTATGATGCTGTTGATTTTCCGGAAAGCAGCGCTGAAAACGAGCGGAAGTACGAGACACCGGAAGCGGCTCTGAAGGGCCTGTTTGGCTATGATTCGTTCCGACCCGGGCAAAAGGCTGTGATTGACAGCATTCTGGCAGGGCGGGATACGCTGGCGGTGATGCCCACGGGAGCCGGAAAATCGCTGTGTTATCAGGTTCCTGCCGTACTGTTGCCGGGTGTGACGCTGGTCATTTCTCCACTCATCTCCCTTATGCAGGATCAGGTACAGGCTTTAGACGAAGCGGGGGTCTCCGCGGCTTTTATCAACAGCTCTCTTTCAGAAAGCACATTTTCCCAGACGGTACGGAAAGCGAAGCAGGGCTTCTATAAGATTCTCTACGTGGCGCCGGAGCGGCTACTCACAGAGCGATTTCTGGAGCTGACGAAAAGCGTTTCCATCTCGATGGTGACGGTGGACGAGGCGCACTGCGTTTCTCAGTGGGGACAGGATTTTCGCCCCAGCTACATGAAGATTGTGGAGTTTGTGCGGCTGCTGGGAAAGCGCCCGATTATCAGTGCCTTCACTGCGACGGCGACGGAAGCTGTGCGTGAGGATATCGTCTGTACGTTGGGCCTTTTGAATCCCTACACGCTGGTAAGCGGATTTGACAGAGAAAACCTGTTTTTTCAGGTGGAGAGGCCCGCGGACAAGGACCGCTACGTGCTGGATTATATTGCGGAGCACGCGGGTGAGAGCGGCATCATTTACTGCGCGACAAGAAAGAATGTTGACAATCTGTTTGCCCTGCTGAAGGGCAGGGGAATATCCGTTGCCCGGTACCACGCCGGGATGGAGGCCGCGGAGCGTAAGCGCATGCAGGAGGATTTTGTCTTCGATTATAAAAGCATCGTTGTGGCGACGAACGCTTTTGGCATGGGGATCGACAAATCCAACGTCCGCTTCGTTATCCACTACAATATGCCCCAGAGCATGGAAAATTATTATCAGGAGGCGGGAAGAGCCGGGCGGGACGGACTGGAGGCGAAATGCATCCTGCTGTTCTCACCGAAGGATATGGTGATCAACCGTTTTTTACTGGATCATAAAGAAATGCCGGAGATGGACGCCGCCGACCGGGAGACGGTGAGAGAGCGGGATACGCAGCGGCTTCGGCTCATGGAGCGCTACTGTTATACGACGGAATGCCTGCGCAATTATATTTTAAAATATTTTGGGGAACATCCGGAAAAGCCCTGCGAGGACTGCGGCAACTGCCTGCGCGAATTTGAGACGCTGGATATGACGGACGCGGCGAAAAAGATCCTGAATTGCGTGTACGAGGCGAAGGGCCGGTATGGGAAAACGATCATTATTGACACGGTTTCCGGCGCTAAGACGGCGCGGCTGGAGGAAACCGGCACGGTGAATTACCGATCCTATGGTACGCTGGCCTCGGTTAGCAAGAACCTTTTGAGGCGTCTGGTGGAGCAACTGCTGCTGCAAGGCTATCTCACATTAGGAGCCTATCAGGTGCTGAAGCTGGGGGATATCGAAGCGCTTCAAAATCCGGAAACCAGGGTGCTCGTCAAAATCACGGACGAGGATAAGCATCCGGAGAGAAGGCCAAAAGCAAAGAAGGAAAAGAAAGCAAAGGGCTCAGAATCGCTCACGGCGGCCGGTTACAGGCTGTTTGCGGAGCTTAAGAAGCTGCGGCTGGAGATCGCGCGCGAGGAGGGCATACCGCCCTATATTGTTTTCAACGATAAGACTCTGATCGATATGGCGGCGAAGACGCCCGCTTCCCGGCAGGAAATGCTGGATGTTTCCGGCGTGGGAGAACAGAAATACCGCAAGTATGGAAAAAGATTTCTTTCCCTGATAGAAAAATGCGCGAAAGAGGATTTTTAGAGGCTCTTTTTCTGACTGAATGCGAGCATCCACTTTCTGGTAACCGGCAGCCAGAACTGGACGCAGGGACCGACCAGAAAAGCGGCGACCAGAGTGCCCACGCCGCCGACGCCGCCCAGAATGAAGCCCAGGGCGAGGAAGCACAGGTCGCAGACAATCCGCACCCAGCGGAACTGGAAACGATCCAGCTTGTCCGTGAGAATCAGGGCGACCAGGTCGTTGGGCCCGGTGCCGGCCTCGCTGTTGATGACGATAGACATGCCAAGAGACAGAATCATGCAGCCCAGTACCACGCCGAGGAGCCGCAGAATCAGGGGAGACGCTCCGGAGAGAAACGGCGTCAGCAGCCAGGTGAAGAAATCGATGATCGGTCCGCCGCAGAAGGCGCAGATCACGGTCCCCGGTTTCACATAGCCCTTCGTTGTAAAGAACATGATGATCATCAGCAGGGTACATACGATCACATGGATGGTCCCCACGCTAAGCCCGACGGTCAGGGCGATGCCCTGAACCATTACAGTAAAGCAGTCGGAGCCGAGCTCCGCGAGCAGGAAGAGCGTGACGCCCAGATGGGCGACCGTCAGTCCCAGAAAAAGTACGATCAACGCTTCGCACCAGCCCAGCAGGCTGCGTCCGGATGTATCCGCGGAAAAATGAGCCATAATATATCTCCCCTTTATGTCGGATGTGATTTCTTAACTATCATAAGTGGTGTCCGCTTATTTTTCAAGAACCTTTGGGTCGAGAAGGAAATCGTAAATGTTCGCAGTTAAAATACCATGATCATCATAATGGTGCTATGCAGCAAACTCCCTGGGAAAGATTTTTGCAACCTGATACATTTTTCTGTCCTGAAATATCTGATATCCATCGAAAGTAAACAGTGTCCTCCTGCCTGCACAACTTTATGTTTGACTCCACAATTTTAAGTTGTGCCGGACGATTTCTATCTGTTTGTTACCCCACCTTTTGAACAGTATGATGAATATATGGCACGGATGATGTGCATTATTGCGCGAATTGCACCAAATAACGCTGATATTTTCAGGGAAGAGGGGAGGGGTAGGATGATGTCTGCAAAGGCTCGTTGAAGCGCTTCCGGATGCCAGAGATCCTGCAAATGAAAAGGCTGTAATTTTGGACCCTTGTGGTAAAATAATTATCTGGTTATAGATATTTTGACTGTTTTACACAGAGCCCATCCGGGGATTACATATGGGCAGACAATACCGCAAGGAGGTTTTTACATGAACATTCGACTGTTAAAGCAATTTATTTGTGTGGTGAAGCATCGGAGTATAACAAAGGCAGCAGCAGAATTATTTCTGACGCAGCAGGCGCTCAGCAAAGCGATGGGAACCCTTCAGGAAGAGGTTAAGGACAAGTTGTTTTTTCAGACCTGCGCCGGTTTAGAGTTGACAAGCTTCGGAAGTAAATTATACGGTATCGCCATTATTCAGCGCTTTTTCTCTTCCATTAGTCTAAAAGACCGCCGCGTTGATTTCTTAAGATGTCTTTCTCCTCCATGTAAAATTTTACTTGCATAGGCGATCAAACCGTAGTATCCTGACTTTTGCAGGATAATAGAGCGAAAAAGACCCTCAACCCCAGTATTTA
>JAJQCB010000001.1:0-6307 GCA_021203005.1 Clostridiales bacterium
GCGTGGGAGGGGGTATCCTCAAAACAACTACAAAGTTCTGAAGATCAATATGCTTTGGAATTATGGAGATATGATCCAAAGAAATTGTCAGATGGTGAGTATGTGGACAGGCTTTCGCTGGCAATTTCGCTGCGTGATGATCGGGATGAGAGGATAGAGGAGGCTGTAGAGGAGATGCTGGCACAGGTTTGGAGGGACATTGATGGTAAGAGGAATTGAAAGTTTCAGAGAGTGGTTTCGGGGATATGAAGACCAGTATGCGATCATTGGCGGCACAGCCTGTGACCTGTTAATGACGGATGAGGGATTGGATTTTCGTGCTACCAAAGACATTGATCTTGTCTTAATTGTGGAGGCAATAGATGTTTCCTTTGGAAAACGCTTTTGGGAATATGTGTTGTCTGCCGGATATGAACATCGGAATAAAAGCACAGGAGAGCCGCAGTTTTATCGGTTTACAAATCCCATGTCAAAAGAATATCCGATGATGATCGAATTGTTTACGAGGAAAACGGATGTGATAGCGTTGCCGGAAGATGCGGTTCTTTCTCCGCTGCCGATAGATGAAGATGTCTCCAGCCTTTCTGCTATTCTGTTGGATGATGACTATTATGAATTGTTAAAACAGGGGCGGACTCATGTGGCGGATGTGACCGTTCTGGACGCACCGTATCTGATTCTATTCAAAATAAAAGCATGGTTGGATTTGACAGAAAGAAAAGCGGCAGGAGAATCGGTGGATAGCAAAAATATACGCAAACATAAGAATGACGTATTTCGGTTGACAGAATTGCTTGATGATGAACAGGATACGCTCTTTCATGTGCCAGAGGTGGTTCTGACAGATGTTCGTGAATTTATAAAAAGAATGGCATCAGAAGATGTGGATTTGAAACAGCTTGGAATCAGAGGAAAATCGAAAGAAGACATTTTGGAGGAGCTGAGAACATTATATAGATAGCATTCGCTTTTTTCTACACCATTCTGATTTTTTTTCCTGTTCAGACAAAGAGTAAATTTGAGATCGGTAGTTCCGAATTTATAGGCCATGGTATCCGTTTTCACTTCTTCCAATAAAAAGCATTCGGAGCTCGCCATAGACGCTGTATTCCCGATGTGCTGTACTTTCCGGATACAAAGATCATATGGGTGAGCGGAACTAAACCAGATCTGTGAAGCCTCCAGCTTGCCTTTTACTGCATACTGATAGAACTGGTTTGCAGATAAATTTGTATCAATACCAGTCAGATGCCGAAAATTTTCTTTTTTGAATATTACTTCTATGTATCTGTTATCGAAAACATACATGAATTTTCTGCCGACAAGATGTTGTTTGTATAATGTGCATATAATGCGGCAGCTGATTTTATTTGAAGTGAAATATTAATTCAATCTTGTTTTCTGCTCATGATGAGATGTTCTCCGTGTTGTCAAAAGATATAAGGAAATGGATATAGAATGCGCTGGGTAACATATTGCTACCCAGCGCCTGTAATCAAAGTAGCGGTTTTCTGCTGGCTGTCAGCCGCGATGTCCTTCCGGGTATCTGTTGCCGCCGGAAATTAAAGTCCCCGGCGCGGACTCACCATATCTCCCAGGTGTGGGCGCGATGTCCTTCCGAACATCTAAACAGCCTTGGAAATTACCCTGCCCAAGCGCAGTACAGCTTTTACGTGCCGCTACACGAGAAGTATTGCTGCTTCTATTTGTAGTATACGCAAAGCTGACCGGAAAATCAACCGGTTTTTTTAATTACAGGAAATGCAGAAAAGTTGTGTCGAAATGCTTTGTAATGTTATTTGTTATCATATTGGGCAGTCAAATATTTGGGCAAGCGATTGACAAACAATCTAAAGTGCTCTATCATGTACGCATACACCCTTATGTATAAGGAGGAAATAACATGAGACAATGTATGGATTCAGAAAATCTGCATCGCAGATTGAAAAAAATAATTGGGCAGGTGCAGGCCATTGATCGGATGGTGGATGAGGATATTCCTTGTGAAGATATTCTTGCACAGATTAATGCGGCGAAATCCGCCCTGCATGGATGCGGGAAAGTGGTGCTGGAAGGACATATCCAGCACTGTGTGCGCGACGGAATCGAGCATGGGAATGCTGATAAAACGATTGCCGATTTCACGAAAGCGGTAGAGCGGTTTGCAAATATGGGTTAACCGCAATAGTTAGCAATATTTAAGGTTAGAATTAGGGCGGCCGGTGCAGGCTGCCTTGATTTTTTTCTTCTATGTCAATTTTTTTTGTAAGTACCACCTAATCTTAATCCATTTCTATTGACATTCCCATACCCCTATATGTATAATATAGCCCATACCTGCATGGGTATAATGCCATGCGTTATCAGAAAAGGGCTATGAAATGAATGATATTCAAAAAAGCCGCATGAAGCAGATCAGCCTGGAATCCCGCGAGGATTATCTGGAAGCATTGTTCCTGCTCCGGGAAAAGCAAAATGATATACGGTCTTCTGACCTCGCGTCATTTATGGGGTTTTCGAGAGCCAGCGTCAGTCAGGCGGTCATCGCTATGGAAAACGATGGCCTGATTTTTACGGACGGAAAGTATTGCCTCCATATGACGGATGAGGGAAGGGCAATAGCGGAAAATACACGGAGAAAGCACCTTTTTTTCGAGAAAAATCTTTTGAGGGCAGGGATTGATCCTGTTACGGCGCAAACGGAAGGACGCCGTCTGGGCCATGCACTTAGCGACGACAGTTTTGAAAAGGTTGCCGGATACGGCATGCACAGGGAGGATGAGATCTGAGATGAAGAGAGCGATGGAGAAATTGGAAGGCCTGCTGGAACTGGGCGGGGTAAAAAAAGATGTTGTATGCCTTGTGGTATCGGGAGCGGCAATTCTTTGCAGCCTTCTGAAGCTGTCCCCTTTCCCTTTTGATATGGCATGGATCGCGATTATCCTCTGCGGCATTCCCATTATTCTGGAAGCAATCATAGGGCTGGTCACGGCCTTTGATATCAAAGCGGATGTGCTGGTATCGATTGCCCTGATCGCATCGGTCTGCATCGGCGAGGATTTCGCTGCCGGCGAGGTTGCGTTTATCATGCAGTTGGGCGGGCTGCTGGAAGACCTGACAGTTGCGAAAGCAAGGGCGGGTATTGAAAAGTTGGTGCATCTGACCCCGCAGACAGCCAGGATTCTTACAGACGGAACGGAAAAAATCATCCCCGCTGGTGAAGTCCCTGTGGATGCGCTGCTCCGTGTCCTTCCGGGCGAGACGGTTCCCGTGGACGGCGTGATCATCTCCGGGCAGACATCCGTGAATCAGGCAGTTATGACCGGCGAATCCCTTCCAGTGGATAAGACGGTGGGTGATGAGGTGAAAAGCGGTACCGTCAACCAGTTTGGCGCTTTTGAGATGCGGGCGACAAAGGTTGGTGAGGACAGCTCCATCCAGCGGATGATCCGCCTGGTGCAGTCGGCAGACGCAGGGAAAGCGAAAATCGTAGGCGTGGCTGACCGATGGGCCACATGGATCGTCGTGATCGCTCTCTCCGCCGCCGCCCTGACATGGCTCTTTAGCGGTGAGATTATCCGTGCGGTTACGATACTGGTCGTGTTCTGTCCGTGTGCGCTTGTGCTTGCCACGCCCACGGCGATCATGGCGGCGATCGGGAACGCCACAAAACACGGCTTTCTGGTGAGGGAGGGGGACGCGCTGGAACGGTTGGCGTCTGTCACCAAAATCACCTTTGACAAGACTGGAACGCTGACCTACGGGATGCCGCAGGTTATAGAGATTGGAAGCATTGATGACGGGCTTGAGGATACAGAGTTATACCGCCTCTGCGCATCGGCAGAACAGCTTTCCGAGCATCCGCTGGGGAAAGCGATTGTCCGCTCGTATAAACAAGATAATAATGCTGAACTTTTTCCGTGTGAAAATTTTCAGATGCTGCCGGGCCGCGGTGTCTGTGCCGGGGTGGGCGGGAAACAGATCCTTGCCGGGAATATGGAACTGCTTGCAGAAAAAAAGATCGAGGTGCCGGAGGCTGTATTGCTCAATGCGGATCAGTATCTATTGAAAGGATGTACCGTTACTTATCTTGCGGTTTCCGGCCGCCTGAGCGGATACATTGTCCTGTCGGATACGGTGCGTGATGAAAGTCCCGGAATGATCGGTGCGCTGAAAGGCCTGGGTGTGCAGCCAGTCCTTCTGACCGGCGACAATGAGAGAGCCGCCTCTGCCATAGCCGGACAGCTTCATATTGAGGAAGTCCATGCGGATTGCCTGCCGGAGGATAAGCTGAACCGGATTGATGAGTATCAGAAAAAAGAAGAAGCTGTCTGCATGATCGGCGATGGCGTAAACGATGCACCTGCTTTGAAAAAAGCGAATGTCGGTATTGCGATGGGCGGTGTGGGTAGCGATATTGCAGTCGATGCGGCGGATATCGCCCTGGTGGATGATGAGGTAAAAGAGCTGCCGCACCTGATCGCGCTGTCTAAGCGGATGATGAAGACGATTAAACTGAATATGACATTTTCCATGACGCTTAATTTCGTCGCGATCATTCTTGCGATTATCGGGACATTAAATCCGGTTGTCGGTGCGCTGGTACATAATGCCGGCTCGGTTTTAGTGATTATAAATTCAGCACTGCTGCTGAAATGGAAAAAGAAATAGAAGGAGGGTGTCATTATGAAGACATTACGGGATGTCCCGGTAGGGGCAACGGCAAAGGTGGTCAAACTTCACGGAGAGGGAGCTACGAGACGCCGGATCATGGATATGGGAGTTACAAAGGGCGTTGAGGTATACATCCGAAAAGTGGCTCCCCTTGGGGATCCGGTTGAAGTGAACGTACGGGGCTACGAACTTTCTATCCGCAAGGAAGACACACAGATGATTGAGGTAGAATAGAGGAGGACAATCGGAAAATGAAAAATTTCGTACTGGCGCTGGCCGGAAATCCGAACAGCGGAAAAACGACTCTTTTTAACGCATTGACAGGTGCAGTCCAGTTTGTAGGAAACTGGCCGGGCGTAACCGTTGAAAAGAAAGAAGGCAAGTACAAGAAGGATAAGAACATCAGCATTATGGATCTGCCGGGTATTTATTCACTGTCACCTTACTCGCAGGAAGAGGTCGTTGCCCGCGAATACCTGGTCAATGAAAGACCAGACGCAATCATCAATATTGTGGATGCAACAAACCTTGAGAGGAATCTGTACCTGACAACGCAGCTCCTTGAAGTGGGCATCCCCGTTGTGATTGCCCTGAATATGATGGATCTGATAAAAAAGAACGGGGATGTGATACATACGGATGTCCTTTCCAAAATATTAAAATGCCCTGTGGTAGAGACATCGGCTCTGAAAGAGGACAATATAGATGAGGTTGTCCGGGAAGCGGTCAATGCAGCGAAAAAGGGGGAAGTCCCTGCTTGCGTTTCTTTTGACGGGCAGACGGAAAGCTGGCTCTCGGAGATTGCAAAACAGCTTCCGGACAGTATACCGCAGGCTCAGAAGAGGTATCTCTCCATCAAAATTTTTGAGAAGGATTCGAAAATCCCATATGGGAATGATGTGACCGCAAAGATTGTGGAAGAGGCGGAAGAAACGCTGGATGATGTTACAGAAAGCCATATCACCAGTGCCCGTTATGAATATATCAGCAGCATTATCAACAAGGTGCGGAAAAAACAGCATGGGAAGGAATCCATGTCTGACCGTATTGACCGCATTGTGACGAACCGCTGGCTCGGATTGCCGATCTTCGCACTGGTTATGCTGGCAGTGTATTATGTTTCCGTTACCACGGTCGGAAGCTGGGTGACCGACTGGACAAACGATGTATTTGTCGGCGAATGGATCCAGGCGCCGGTAGAGGCATGGCTGGTAAATATCGGTTGTGCCGACTGGCTGACGGGATTGATTTGCGAAGGTATTATTGGCGGTGTCGGCGCTATGCTGGGCTTCATGCCGCAGATGTTTATCCTGTTCTTCTTCCTGGCAATTCTGGAGGATTGTGGGTATATGGCGCGTATCGCATTTGTCATGGACAGAGTGTTCCGTAAGTTTGGCCTGTCCGGGAAATCCTTTATCCCGATGCTGATCGGAACGGGATGCGGACTGCCGGGGATTATGGCCGCCAGGACGATTGAGAACGAAAAAGACCGGCGCATTACCATTATGACGGTAACCTTTATGCCGTGCGGCGCAAAGCTTCCGCTGATCGCCTGCATTGCCGGTGCACTGTTTGGGAATAACGGTATGGTCGCGTTCTCCTGCTATGTGCTGGGAATCGTTGCGGTAATCAT
>JAJQCB010000001.1:6407-8431 GCA_021203005.1 Clostridiales bacterium
CATGTCAGATGCACTGGATGTGGTGGAGACAGGCGGAAGTCTTGCTCCGATTGCTGCCCTGTTAGGGAACAGCGCTTTAGTGGGATACTCCTTCCTTGTGTTCAACCTCCTGTGTGCTCCCTGCTTTGCCGCTATCAACACCATTCGTGTGGAGATGCAGAATGGCAAACTGGCAGCTTTTGCAATCGCGTACCAGTGTATATTTGCTTATGCCGTGTCTTTGCTGATCTATCAGTTTGGTTCTCTGTTCACCGGTGGCGGATTCACAGCCGGAACGGTTGCCGCATTCCTTGTATTAGCTTTTATCCTGTTTATGCTGTTCCGGCCTGGATATAAGCCTGCGGCTGAAAAGAAACGGGTTTCAAAAGCGGCAGTTATGTAAGCAGGGGAAGGAGACGATTATGGATTGGCTCATAAGTAACCTTGCAACTGTTGTTATCGGTTTGCTTTTACTTGTTGCCGTTATTTTCGCGGTCAGAGCATTGATAAAAGGTCATAAGCATTCCGGTTGCAGCGGCGGATGCGCTGGCTGTTCCTGTGCCGGGAAGTGTGCTCATACAAAGTAGCGATCTGGTACAGCGAATATTAAGTAATTGACAGTTTGACATGCCAAAACTTAATTTTTGCTGTACCCATGCAGTGGGAAGGAGAATTCTTGGAAAAATCATTGAAAGATAACAAGCCTATGTACAGAATTCAGGAAGAGTCGCGGGAGGATTACCTGGAAGCGATTTATATCCTCACTAAGAAGACCGGCGGAGCCGTCAGATCGGCCCGAATCGCAGAATATATGGGATTTTCCAAGGCCAGCGTCAGCAGAGCAGTTTCCATTTTAAAAGGTGATGGTTATGTTGTAATGGACGGCCATTCAAGAATCTTTTTGACTGAATGCGGAATGGAAGCGGCTAAATGTATATACAAAAAGCATTGCTATTTTAGGAACCAACTGCTGATGGCAGGAGTAGATGTCAAAATCGCAGATGCTGAGGCCTGCCGGATGGAGCACGCGATAAGTGATAGCACTTTTGAAAAGCTGTCAAAATTACATCCTGTTCATGATTGGAACGAATGTGAGCTGGTGGAGGGATGACAAAAACTATTGCAGAATGTCTTTTTGTTATTCGTGTGAAAGAGGGCAGTCGGAATCGACTGCTTTCTTTTGCATAATTTGTAAACGAAAAAGTTGCGCCCGAATGCTATAAGCAGGCAAATATTTTTTACCAATCTATACAGAGAGTCGGATTTGTGTTAGAATGACACTGCAAATCCGGCTCTCTATTTTTGAAAGGAGAGCTTGGGATACTGTTATACCTGAAAAAATAGGCACTATTTATTCGGAAGGCGGAAAGGGTAAGGAAGTTATTTCCTTTGAATATGATGATTCCTGGCTTGAAAATGCAGACACAAATAAGAAAGTCTCCGTTGGACAGAGATCTGCCAGCGGAGGCTTTTGTTGCTATATCTAAAGGTTGCAAGGTTAGCGTTGTTCTAACGCTAATCCGATTAACCGATCGGTCTGGTCAGCCATGAACAGCGGAATGTTTAAAACATCATCATCTAACTTCAGATTATCCAGAGAGAAACGAATGCGGAGTTTGACCTTATCCGGGAACAGCTCCTTGAATTTTTTCAGGCTCTTACTCGTAGTATTAGCTTCGGATTTGACTTCCACAGGGAAAATATCATTCTCCCGCTGAATGAGGAAATCCACCTCATAAGGGGGATTTGTCTGTGTCCAGTACCGGGGAACGACTTCAAACTGTGTGATCAAAGTCTGAAGGACAAAATTTTCCGTTAATGCACCCTTAAATTCTGTAAACAGGCGGTTGCCCTCGCCAAAGGCAGTCGGTGCCAGCTGCGCCAGACGGCGGAGCAGCCCCACATCTACCAGATAAATCTTAAAGGCAGAGAGATCGTCGTATGCGGACACAGGAAGGCCGGGCGCAGCGCTGCGGTAAATCTTGTGTAGCAGACGGGCGTCTACCAGCCATTGCAGGGCATCCTCATATTCACGGGCTCTGGCT
>JAJQCB010000182.1 GCA_021203005.1 Clostridiales bacterium
TGGCTGTTCTTATCCGTTACTGTTTTTAGGTTGTTTCAAAAGAATCTTCGAAGATCTTTTCAAAGCACTATTTAATTATCAAGGTTCGTCCGCTGTCCCGCTCCCGCGCGACAGCTTCATTATATTACCAAATCTTTTTTGCCCTGTCAACCACTTTTTTTTACAAACTTTTTAAAGTTTTTTCATGCGGTTTTCAGTGATAAAAAAGAGCGGAGAAAGAGGGATTTGAACCCTCGCGCCGGTCACCCGACCTACACCCTTAGCAGGGGCGCCTCTTCAGCCTCTTGAGTATTTCTCCGAGCTTGCCCGCTTGCCCTTTTCCAACGGCACATTGTTGATTATACTAATTTGAGTCGTAAATGTCAATAGTTTTTTTGATTCTGGACTCCACAATTTCAGCGATTTCCGGGGTTTTCATCATCTTGTATTCTTCATAGAAAAGCGGCTCAAGATAATGTATCTGCACTGTCACCTTATCCAGGGAATGTGTGTCCATTACCTTATAGGAATCGATGACGGCCACCGGAATAATCGGGCATTTTGCCTTCTGCGCACTTTTAAAGGATCCTCCTTTAAATTCGCCGATATGATTTCCGTCACGGGAACGGGTTCCCTCCGCAAAAATCAGAAATGGTTTTCCATCCGCCACATCCTTACTTACATTCTGGATCACCTTCATGGACTGACGCACGTCATCTCTGTCAATCGCATAATATCCCATAATCGGAAAAATTTTATTCAGAAAGAAAATATTTTCCAGCTCCCGCTTGACAACAACGGAAAAATAGCGGGGGCAGGTCTTGATAATAGCGAGCACGTCGAACATTCCCTGGTGGTTAGGAAAAAACATAAATCCTCCTTCCTTTGGAATGTTCTCCACACCATAGGCCTGAACCTCCACATTTCCGCCCTTGCAGGCCTTGTCGTTGATCTTCTGGATAAGGCTCCACTGCTTATCATAAGGGATACTGTCCGTATGGGCCGCGTACCAGCACAGTTTCAGATATAAATATGGCGCACACAGAATATTTCTGAGCACCATCATGATAATTCTTTTCATTCCTCTGTCTCCGTCTCTTCCTCAGTTTCCTCCGGATTTTCCTCCGCCTCTGTCTTTCTCACCTTCGCGATGCGCGCAACCTTTATGCCGCTCTCCAGATCGACGTTCATAAGCTTTACACCTGAGGTAATCCGCTTCAGTACGGAAATGCCTTCACAGCCGGTACGGATGACGATTCCCTCATTCGTGATCATCATGATTTCATTTTCCGCGTTCACCGACTTCGCACCGACGACATTACCTGTCTTCTCTTTTATGTTGTAACACTTCAGGCCCTTACCATTCCGGTTCTGTACATGGAATTCTGAGAGCGGCGTTCTCTTTCCATAGCCTCCCTCTGAAACGATCAGCACATATTCTCCCTGTACGTCGAGCTGCATCGCTACCACTTCGTCATCCTTTGCAAGCTTGATACCGGTGACGCCGGTCGTAGCGCGGCCCATCGGACGCACATCGCTCTCATGGAAGCGGATGCTCATTCCCTTCTTCGTAATCAGGATAATATCATTTTCCCCGTTTGTGATCTTGACCTCAATCAGTTCATCGTTTTCACGCAGACTGATCGCCTGCAGGCCGATCTTCCGGATATTGGAGAAGGCTGACATTTTCGTCTTCTTGACAATACCGTCTCTCGTCGTCATAAAGAGATAGCTGTCATCATTCCATTCCTTGATCGGTATCACGGCGCTGATCTTCTCACCCGGCTGCAGCTGCAGAAGATTTATGATCGCCGTTCCTCTCGCGGTTCTGCCCGCCTCCGGAATCTCATAAGCCTTCATCCGGTATACACGTCCCAGATTGGTGAAGAACATAAGCTGATGATGAGAGGTTGTCATGAAGATTTCCTCTATAAAATCCTCCTCCAGCGTCTGCATACCCTTAATTCCCTTACCTCCACGGTTCTGGCTGCGGAAATTATCAACGCTCATCCTCTTGATGTACCCGAGATGAGTCATGGTAATCACAGAATCCGTGACAGGAATCAGATCTTCCATGCTGATATCATACTCATCATAGCCAATCTTCGTCCTGCGTTCATCGCCATACTTATCAGCAATCAGAGAAATTTCATCCCGGATCACACCGAGCAGCTTTTTCTCATCCGCCAGGATTTCCTGCAAATACTGAATGCGTTCCATAAGCTCTTCATATTCATTTTCAATCTTACTGCGCTCCAGTCCGGTCAGCGTCCGCAGACGCATATCCACGATCGCCTGCGCCTGTACATCGTCAAGTCCGAATTCTTCCATCAGAGAAGTCTTCGCGTTCTGTACCGTATCGGAACCGCGGATAATCTGAATCACCCGGTCAATATGGTCGAGCGCGATAAGCAGTCCCTTTAAAATATGAGCGCGCTCCTGCGCCCGGTTCAACTCATACTTTGTCCTTCTGGTAACGACATCCTCCTGATGGGCGAGGTAATACTTCAGCATGTCGAGGATGTTGAGAACCCGCGGCTCATTGTCCACGAGCGCAATCATAATCACACCAAAGGTATCCTGAAGCTGCGTATGTTTATATAGCTGATTCAGGATCACATTCGGATTCACATCCTTGCGCAGCTCAATATTAATGCGCATGCCCTCATGGCTGGACTCATCCGCAATATGCGTGATGCCGTCGATTCGTTTTTCCTTCACAAGGTCTGCGATCTTCTCGATCAGGCGGGCCTTATTTACCATATAAGGGATCTCCGTCACCACGATCCGGTTCTTACCATTGGCCATCGGCTCGATATTACTGACAGAACGGACGCGAATCTTTCCCCTGCCGGTACGGTAAGCCTGGTTGATGCCCGCCGTACCGAGAATCTCCGCCCCGGTCGGAAAATCCGGTCCCTTGATAATCTGCATGACCTCATCGATACTGGTATCTCTGTCTTCATCAATGCGATTGTCAATGATTTTAACGACTGCATTGATAACCTCTCTCAGATTGTGGGGAGGAATATTTGTAGCCATGCCGACCGCAATGCCGGACGCACCGTTCGAAAGCAGATTCGGAAATCTGGACGGAAGCACTGTCGGTTCCTTCTCCGTCTCATCGAAGTTTGGAATGAAATCCACGGTATCTTTATTGATATCCGCGAGCATTTCCATGGAAATTTTGCTGAGGCGGGCCTCCGTGTAACGCATGGCCGCCGCGCCGTCTCCATCCACAGAACCGAAGTTGCCATGGCCATCTACGAGCGGATAATGCGTCGACCACTCTTGTGCCATATTTACCAGAACACCATAAATAGAACTGTCGCCATGGGGATGATATTTACCCATCGTATCGCCGACGATACGCGCACATTTACGATGCGGCTTATCCGGACTGTTATTCATCTCTATCATAGAGTAGAGCACACGTCGCTGCACCGGTTTGAGACCATCTCTTACGTCCGGCAACGCGCGCGCCGCGATTACGCTCATCGCGTAATCAATGTAGGAGGTTTCCATCGTCTCCTTCAGATCTACTTCATGAATCTTGTCAAAAATATTGTCTTCCATCATCCTGTCCCCATTATAGAATTGTTAGATGTCAAGATTTTTTACATACTTTGCGTTGGCTTCGATAAACTCTCTTCTCGGCTCCACCTTATCTCCCATAAGCGTTGTAAACGTCAGGTCAATCTCAGAGGCTTCTTCCTCGTTCATCCGCACCTTCAGAAGAATCCTGCGCTCCGGATCCATTGTCGTTTCCCAGAGCTGATCGGCGTCCATCTCTCCCAACCCTTTATAACGCTGAATCTTATTATTCTGATCCCGGCCAATTTCCACGAGAATACTGTTCAGCTCATCATCACTGTAGGCGTACCACACCTTTTTATTTTTCTCAACCTTGTAGAGCGGCGGCTGCGCAAGGTACACATGCCCCTTGCGAATCAGATCCGGCATAAAGCGGTACAGGAAGGTGAGCAGCAGAGTGCTGATATGCGCGCCGTCAACGTCCGCATCCGTCATAATAATAATCTTGTCATAACGAAGCTTGGAAATATCAAAATTCTCATGGATCCCCGTTCCAAAAGCCGTGATCATCGCTTTGATCTCTTCATTTCCATAAATCCGGTCAAGGCGCGCCTTCTCCACATTCAGAATCTTTCCGCGAAGCGGAAGAATCGCCTGCGTATTGCGGTTTCTGGCCGTCTTTGCGGAGCCTCCGGCGCTGTCTCCCTCAACAATATAAATCTCACAGTTCGCCGGATCTTTATCCGAACAGTCCGCCAACTTTCCGGGCAGGGCAAAAGCGTCAAGAGCCGATTTTCTTCTGGTAAGCTCCCTCGCCTTTCTCGCCGCCTCATGCGCGCGCTGCGACAAAATTGACTTATCGAGTATAATCTTCGCAACCTGCGGATTCTGCTCCAGGAAAATCGTAAGCCGGTCGGATACGATGCTGTCCACCGCTCCTCTGGCCTCCGTATTACCCAGGCTGTGTTTCGTCTGTCCACCGAACTGTGGCTCACTGATCTTGATACTGATAATCGCTGTGATGCCTTCGCGGATATCCTCACCAGAAAGATTCTCCTCTGAGTCCTTCAGAAGTTTATTTTTCCGCACGTAATCATTAAAGGTCTTGGTGATTGCATTCTTAAATCCGGAGAGATGCGTGCCGCCCTCATTGGTATTAATATTATTGACAAAGCTGTAACAATTTTCTTTGTAGGAATTGTTGTGCTGGAAAGCAACCTCTACCTGAACGCCGTCCTTTGTTCCTTCACAGTAAATAATCTCATCATAGAGAGGAGTCGTGCTCTTGTTCAGATATTGGACAAATTCCGTAATTCCTCCCTCGTAATGATAAGATTTTGTAAGAACGGGATCCTCTCTTTCATCCGTCAGCGTAATCCGCAGTCCTTTTGTGAGGAAAGCCATCTCCCGTAGCCTGGTCTGCAGTGTCTTGAAATCAAATTCCAGCACTTCAAAGATCGTACTGTCAGGAAGGAAGGTGACCGTCGTGCCGGTCTGACCCGCTTCACATTCACCTACTACTTTAAGAGGATAACACACGATCCCCTTCTCATACCTCTGCTTATAGAGTTTTCCGTCGCTCTTGATCACAACCTCCAACCACTCCGAGAGCGCGTTGACAACCGAAGCGCCGACTCCGTGCAGACCGCCGGATAACTTATAGCCTCCGCCGCCGAATTTTCCGCCGGCATGAAGCACTGTAAAAACAACCTCCACGGCAGGCTTTCCGGCCTTATGATTGATGCCGGTCGGAATTCCGCGGCCGTCATCCTCGACAGTGATGGAATTATCCTTGTGAATCGTTACTTCTATATGGCTGCAAAAACCCGCAAGAGCCTCATCGATCGAATTATCCACAATTTCATACACCAGATGGTGGATTCCTTTAAAAGAAATGTCATCGATATACATGCCCGGTCTCTTTCTGACCGCTTCCAGCCCTTCCAGAATCTGAATCTGATCCGCTCCATATTCCACGCTCATCTCTATTAAGCCTCCCATCCATTCTCCAAAGTCACATTTCCATTGCTTACTCTATAAATCCTGTTTACTGTCAGGCGCCTGCCTATCATTTCATCCAGTCCGGTGCAGGTGATCAGGGTCTGAACCTGATCAATGCTGTCCAGTAAATATTTTTGCCTTTTTTCATCCAGCTCAGACATCACGTCGTCCAGAAGCAGAATCGGCGTATCGTGAACTCTCTTTTTCACCAGCTCTATCTCTGAAAGCTTCAGGGAAAGCGCCGTTGTTCTCTGCTGCCCCTGTGAACCGAAGTGACGAATATCCAGTCCATTTGCCTGAAAGGAAAGATCATCCCTGTGAGGTCCAACCGTCGTGGTCTTTGTATGAACATCCCTGTCTCTGCTTTTCTTCAGAGCATCTTCAAACTCCTCTTCTTTTACATTGCACTCATAGGAAAGAAACAAATCCTCTTCCCCACCGGATAATTTTAAATGGATATCACGAATCATCTCTCTTAACTCTTCCGAAAAAGATTTTCTTCTGCGGATGATCTCTTTTCCATACTTCACAAGCTGCATATCCAGTATATCCAGTATATCCCGGTAATCCGGCCGGAAATAGAGCTCCTTTAAAAGCTTATTTCTCTGAATGACAGCCTTGTTATAGCTGGAAAGCTGGTAAAGATATACTTTGTCAAGCTGACAAAGCTCGGTATCCATAAACTTTCTTCTCTCGGCAGGACCATTTTTTATAATACTGAGATCTTCGGGAGAAAACACAACAAAATAGATCAGGCCAAAAAGTTCGCTCGCCTTCCGGATCGGAATCCCGTCGATGGCGATCCCTTTTGTCCTGTTTCTGCGAAGATGAATATCTATTTTATGATCGATTCCTTCTTTTTCCAGAATCGTACAGATATGAGCCTCCTCCTCCGTGAGAAGGATCATCTCCCTGTCCTTTGATCCTCTGTGGGATCTCGTAGTCCCACTGAGATAAACCGCCTCAAGAATATTTGTCTTTCCCTGGGCGTTATCCCCATAAAAAATATTGGTATCTCTGCCGGGCGTGAGGCTCAGGCTTTTATAATTGCGAAAATTCTGGAGACTTACAGATTTTATAATCATATTCTCTACTCTGTAATCTCGATCGTCTCATTCTGATAGAATATCTGATCACCGGCATGCAGTTTTTTGCCTCTCTGATACTCCGTCTCTGCGTTTACTTTCACCTGGCCGTCCTGTATCGCAAATTTAGCTTCGGCGCCGGTATCCACGAGCCCGGCTGCTTTCAAAGCCTGACCAAGCTTTATATATTCTTCTTTTAATTTGATTGTCAGCATCTTCTTCTCACCCTCAATAGGCAGATACATTAAAATTCACCGGAAGAATCAGATAAATATATTTCTGCTCCTCATCCTTGATATAACAGGGAGCTTTGGGATTAATCATATAAATCGTCACCGTCTCATCATCGATTACCCGGAGAGCCTCAATGAGAAAACGGGGATTAAAACCAATCATGATGTCCTTCCCCTCTTTTCCGATGTCAATATCTTCCTTCATCGAACCGAGCTGAGAATTGATATTGATCTCCATATTCCCATCCTTCACATTCAGGATGATAGGCTTCTTATCCCCCTCCTTGATCAGGAGCATCGCACGATCAATACAATTTAAAAATTCTTTTTTATTAATTTCAAACTTTGTCTCATAATCATTGGACAACATCTGGTTAATCTTAAAATATTCTCCTTCGATCAGCCTGGAGACTACCGTTGTCTTATCAAAATCAAAGACAATATGATTGCCGGTAAAATAAATCCGAACCTCTTCCTCCATCTCTCCGGACAGGATGCGACTGATTTCCTGGAGCGATTTGCCCGGGACAATCGCCTTGCGCGCTTCATAAGATTCCTTCAGCTCGACTCTGCGGATGGAAATACGATGACCGTCCAGAGAAACGACTCTGAAATCTGTTCCGGCTACCTCGATCAGTTCACCCGTCATCAGTTTATTATTTTCATTATCTGCGATGGAGAAGATCGTCTGTCTGATCACTTCCTTCAGAGAAAACTGGGAGATCGACACATAATCATTCTTCTCTATGTAGGGGAGGTAGGAAAAATCCTCTCCTGATTTGCCGGATATATTGAAATCGGCCTTCTCACAGGTAATCCGAATCTGATAGTTACTGCCTGTTTCAATTGTAACGCTGCTGTCCGGCAGCTTTCTGATAATTTCTGAAAATACTTTGGCGTCGACGGCGATAATACCCCTTTCTACAATATCTCCCTCAACGGTGGTCTCAATGCCGAGCTCCATATCATTTGCCGTAAACTTGATTTCTCCCGCAGATGCGTCTATCAGGATACATTCAAGGATCGTCATCGTAGTTCTGGAAGGAACTGCCTTGGATACAATATTTACCCCTTTCAGGAGATCAGCCTTAGAACAGATTAATTTCATGTGTAAAACTCCTTTCGCAGATTGATCGATACATAATATAGTTAAGAATCAGTCTTAGTCTTATTAGGGGCTGTGGATTTGTGAAAAAGTCCGGAAAGCCCTGAAATTACAGCGTTTTTAGCATCTTAAAAGTATGTGGAAAGAGGAGCTTCAGGATGTTTAAAAGTGGTGATTTGTCAACATGCCTGAAAATTCTGTTTTTTATCCACATTTCATCAACATGATATTCATGTAAAGATGTTGATGAATAAAATGAGAATCTTCCTATTATTATGTAGAAGAGATTTTTTTTCTGATAGCTTCTATATTATTCTTAAGGTTCATATCACCGGAATCCAGTTTTTTTCTGATGTTTTTATCTCCGCTGATGATCGTGGAGTGATCGCGGTTTCCGAGAAGGATGCCGATCGCCTTATAGGAGGTGTCCGTAATTTCCCGGCAGAGATACATCACGAT
>JAJQCB010000032.1 GCA_021203005.1 Clostridiales bacterium
TTTGCAGGGAACCCTGACTATATCTTTCAGTATGGGGGTTCTGAATAGTTACAATGATTTTTCACTCATAGAACCTTTTTCTCCTTTCTCAAGATTTTGCGGTAAACCCCCATGATCGGCTCTGACAGGTATTCCCTTTTCGGATCTGTGCCAGCCACGTTCCCGGTGGTGCTCGCCCATCCTTACTCTCCGGCACTGAAAGATAAAAGATGAGGTCATCGCATCTGGCCTTTCATGCAGCCACCTATTCAGTTTTTCTTAACTCGTTTTGTTTAGGCTCTGCTATTATGATACTAAATAAATTCCGTTAAGTCAAGTGGCTTGCAGAAAAATATTAACGTTTTTTATTTAAGTTTCTGTTGCTATTCCAACTGCGCCATGTTATACTGACTTTAATTAAAAAGTTTAGTATTGGAGGCTTCCATTATGGCAATCGGCAAACGAATCAAATTCTTCCGCAACCGGAAGGGAATGACCCAAAAACAGTTAGGCGAAATCCTCGGTTTTCTCGGCAAAACCTCGGATGTACGTATGGCGCAGTATGAATCGGAATCACGCATCCCCAAAAGTGATCTCGTCAAAGAGATGGCACATATCCTCGATGTCAACCCCCGCGCAATCACCGTTCCCGACATAGACACCTACGTCGGCCTGATGCATACCCTCTTTGCCCTGGAAGATATGTATGGCCTGAAAATCGGAGAGATTGACGGGGAGGTTTGTCTGCGTCTGGAAAAATTCTCTAACCCAGAATACATTTCCATGTCCAATATGTTTCACGCATGGCAGGAACAGACTGCCAAATTGGAGCGCGGCGAGATTACCAAAGAGGAATACGACCAGTGGCGGTATAAATACCCGGAGTTTGATACATCCGGTCACTGGAAGAAAGTTGTTCCCTCACAGGGACTTAGCGATTACCTTGTATCAAAATTCAGAGAAGAGGATCAGACGGATTAACAGGTTCCCTTGTCTGGCTATAACACAGGTGCGTGACACGCGCCTGTGTTTCACATTCATTGAAAACCAATCTCATCCACCATCTCCGCGCTATCAGCAAACGTAAAAAAGCCTTACCGACTTTCAGATTTTGGTTTCTGAAAATCAGTAAGACTTTTATTTTATTGAAGTATTTTATTCAGTGAATGATGTAAAAGTGTTGCCAATCCGTTGCCAGATGCTAAACAAATTTGCTTGTAACCCGCATAAAATAAGGCTTTTTCAAGCTCACATCATCACTCGAACTCGCAAACTAAAATCGAGTTCTATACATTTTTGTATTGGTTATTTGTCTCCATTTGATTTCATTTGTTCTCAGCTGTCCACTCTCTATGGTCTGCCCAGACTGATGTTATCATTTTGTTATCACGAAAGTGTTATCACCACCTATTTTACAAATAGCTATTATCTTTTTACGATAACATATAGTTTATTAAGGCTAACAATCCCTTTCCAGGCAAATCTAACAATGCCTGCGACCCTAATCGGTATTCTGTTGGTCTATGAATGACCCAATTTAATGGATCAACTGTCTGCTCATAATTTCCAAAGAGAGCCATAAAATATTGCTTCATTTCAGAATCTGCAATATAGTTTGCCAAGTTTTTAATATATTTATCTATTATTTTACTCAACTTGCTCAAATTCTTTATATCTTCCCAAATATATTTATCCTGTGCCTGAATTTTATGTTTCTTTGAATAATAAATTATACTTTGCTCTATAACCGCACGAATCAGAAACGTAGAGGCAATAGGATAAGAATCAACAAGCCTTCTATTTGAAAATAATTGCAATTCCCTACATACTGCGGAAACGCCATGAGAATCTACATCCTGAGGATTTAAGGCCGAATAATCTAAGCCTTGGAAAAAATATGGTAAATTTTTTTTGCTCCCAGCTCCACTGGGGGTTTTACCTGATGCTACCCCATCTTCCTTTTTTGGCGTTTCATTATTTTCATCCTTTGACTCATTATTAGCTGTTGAGTCGATACCCGAATCTGATTTACTGTTATTATTTTCTTTCTGATCAGTATTTTTCTGCGTATTCTGTGAAACATCTGTTAAATGGTCATCTCCACCCACAGGATTAATTTCAGCCGTTTTTTCTCTTTCCTGCGTATTTTCTATTCCAGACCTTTCCAAATATTCTTCTATCCAAGGAAGCAATTTACTTTCAATCATTTGGGCTTTATTAAATAATCTTGTCACAGCCACGCCAGCCGTTTCTGACTCATTAACAATCCATTTAGCTGCTTCCACAACAAGTTTCATCCTATCTGCTGTAAACGTATTTTCGTCCAAAACATTCAGCCCAATTTTTGTCCTAACCTTACGGTTATTAAATATTCTTTGAATAGTGGTAAATGACAATATAGTTGTTATATCCAATCCATCACAATAATTTCTGACATAACAATCAATCAAATACGATAAATTCTTAGTGTTATTTCGCCGCACTTGAAAAGTATCTTTTTCTCTTGCGCCCCATTCTTTAGTGCCTCTCCCTTTATCTTCACCGGAATGCACTCTCTCCATGATAAAAAAGGCATCCTCTTCACTGGTTACATAGCACTCTAAACTATCTATAACTTCCGCGCCCTCTGATATCTTTTTAGCTTTATCATAAGAAGCCTTATCTAAGAAATCAAACTCTTGCGGATTCATCAATAATTTTATCGCAGCCACTCTGCGGTTGCCCTCATAAACAATATATTTTTTTGCTTCTTCTGAATAAACTACCACAATGTATTGATTGCCTAAAAGCCCATTGTTCTTTATATCCTCAGCCAGATTAAGCATATACTGTGTGCCAACAGCGTTAAATAATTTTTCCAATGTATCTCTTTCGCTATTTCCAATAGAATGCCTTGGATTTTCAAAATAATTTATCAGCTCACTCGTTGAAATAGTCTGGATCTTCCCTTTCATAATCTATGTTTCCTCACTATGTATTTTTGATATATATTTATCTTCTTGTAATGGTCTTTGTACGTGTTTTGAAAAGAACATCACTTCACTACCTGAACGTTTGCTCTGTAGCGAATATTTCAATTCAAATTCGATGCTATCTGTTCGCGAGTACATGCTCTTTATAGCATTAACATTATCATAAGTGACTATCCATTTTCGATTCCTTAGTTTATCTAAAATCATATGAGCCAAATTTGCATGGTCGCCATGCGAATAAAAATTTGTATATAATCCCGGCCCTTTTCCATAATATGGAGGATCAAAAAAAGTAAATGTTTTTCTCGTTCCGAGTATAACATCATCTATTAAATCCAAAGCCTCCATGTTATATAAACGAATATATTCACTTTTTTCTCCAATTCGCTCAATTTGATTTATCAAACGTTCCTTATTAAACCTGCAATTAATCGGATAGTCTCCCTGCTGCGAAAAACCTCCAATTGGTCCAGCCTTATCAATAATTCCCGATCTATTTGTACGGTTAAGAAAAAACGTTGAAAAACCAATTTCCAATTCATCGTGGTTATCCAAATCTTCTCTTATTGCCTTTTGTTTGTACCATTCATCCATGGATACCTCAACCTGCGATATCATATGAATAAAATCATCTGTCCTGTGTAAAACACTATTCCAAAAACAATAGATTGAATAATCATAGTCATTAATAATTATATTTTTTACCACACCACTAAATAGCAATTCTATTGCGACAGCAGCTCCTCCACAAAACGGTTCTATGTAAGTATTGCAATCATTTATTTTTATTAATTCTGAAACATAATCATATAATTTATATTTACCACCTGGATAACGTAGCGGAGATGGATTCATAGTTTTTATTCTCCTATAGTATACTATTGCAAAATCTATATATCATACAGTTAAATCCAGCGGCAAATCCGAAATATCTTTCAGCCGTTTTCCCTGTACAAGTGTCTGTAATGTTTCCGCTGCATCTTCTGAACCGACTTCCTGTACCGCTCTCAGCAACTCATAAAGTGCAAAGTGATACACGCAATCAATGTCACCCGTTCCGAGTGCCAGTGAAGCCAACCTATTCGGCATTGGTTCAGCAGTCACAACAACTATATGTGGAAGGTGGCCCTTCCTGTTGCGAATCAGGTTCAATGCTTCTGTCCGACTGTTCTGCGCACGATCACTTCTCATCGTGTACTTTGCCGATACGCTGGCATGAAGCAACGGTTTCCCACCATTTGCTTTTCTGATATCCGCCATTTTACTGGTACTATCATCAACTATGTACTGGGAAACATTAATTTCCTCATCTTCATAAAGATCGCGATAAATCACTACATCTGGAGCAACAAGGTAATCATTTCCCAATGCGGCCGCAAGCTGCGCATTTTCCGCAGTCAGAGCAGCCAAATAGGACAAATGCTCATATTGTTCAAAGTCACTGGTCTTAAGTCGATTATTGTTACCAAGCTGTAAAATAGACCATTTACCCGGACGGAGGTTTTGCAGATTTGGAAATGTTTCCTGCAAAAATTCCATCGTCAACAACTCAAACTGTTTTCCCAGCGTCTGCCCTGATATCTTATCAACTGTATTTACACTATGGTGTTGCTCATCTACCAGAATGTCAACTATTCTCCTGGAAATTGCCTTTGATCCTCTGCTGCTGGTATCGGCATTGGAAGCCACTCCCGCCGTAGTCAAGGTCAATGTATTTGTCTCAAATAATCGCTCGTGAAAATGATGCCTCGCATTCGCTATTAATGCTTCCATATTCCAAACACTCCCTTATATTTTCTCCTACTGCCTGTGCCACTGGTGGCGGAAACGCATTCCCTATCATACGACAGGCAGCCGTTTTCTTTTTCCCAAAAGTCCATGTGTCCGGGAAACCCTGTATCCTTGCCATCATTCTACTTGTCAAACGCGGCATTCCCTCAAAATCCGGTTCCGGAGCTGCATTAGCAACACCTCGACCGTCTACCCCTAATTCTGCCCACGCTTTTCTCGCTCTCATCGGCCCCAAGTCTGGTCCGCCATGCTTTTTGGAACCGCCCACCAACGTAGGTGCAATTTTATTAGCCTCTTGTGCCCACTCCAATGCGCGTTCCCACTTATTTTCTGCCATCAGGTCATACAGCGTTTCGCCTACTGTAGGTGCTGGTTCCACATTCGCAGCCGGATATATGAAAAAACCATTTTGATCGTTTCTGATCCCCACAATAACTACTCTCGGTCGAAGTTGAGGAACCCCATAATCTGACGCGTTTAATAACCTGATCTGGGTGACATACCCCAATCTTTCGATTGATTGAAGTATCTGCTTTCTATACTCCGCAAAGCCAGGATCTAAAAAGCCCCGTACATTTTCCAACATAACTGCGCGCGGTTTAATCTCCCGAACCAGTCTGATAGCTTCCGGAAACAAATCCCTTTCATCATCTTTGCCAAGCTGTTTTCCTGCCACGGAAAAAGGCGGACAGGGAACTCCTCCTGCCAGCAAATCGACATCCTGATATGGCAATCCATTAAAATCATGTACATCTGCACATATCACATTCCAGTCAGGTCGATTTTTCTTCAATGTTTCACAGTATTCCGATTCATATTCTACAAGTGCAACATGCTCAAATCCAGCTAAAGCAAGGCCAAGAGCCTGACCGCCAGCGCCCGCACATATCTCTACGCATGTTAATGGTCTTTGCATATACGCTCCTCCCACTTCTCATAAAAAGGTCAACGTCCTACGCTTGCCTTTCGGCCTCATCATCTGTAAATTCCATGATATCACCAATATCACAGTTCAGAGCCTTGCATATTTTATAGAGGCTGTCCAGAGAAACCGTTTCTCCTTTTCCAAGTTTTGCCACTACATTAAAGCTGACTCCTGCCTCATCTTTTAGTTCTGTACGATTCATTCGTTTATCAATCAACATCTTCCATAACTTATCATAGCTTACTGACATTATAATTCTCCTGTTACTCTCTATGTACGGAAGCCGCATCTTTTGTCATTCTTTGACAGTATACCATGTCTTTAATGATACATCAAGGGAATCTCACGAAAAATCAAGATTATTTTCGAACATATATTCTTTTTTCTGCTTTGAAGCTTCATGAAATTATAATGGAAAAAGGGACAGATTTCCCATCCCTTTCCCATAAGTTTCCATGATAACCTTATGATAAAATGCTCCTGTTCAAAATGAACAGCACCACTTTAATCTCTCTACACATAAATCATTGTTGAAAATATAACCTCCTCAGCTGCATTCCTGATGTTATTAACAGCGCAAACCCAACCAAGTTGATCTCTGGCTTTGAGTGCTTCGTCCACACCTTGCTTTTCCATCATCTGCTTCATCAGACGCTCCAACTGTTTATGAGCAGTATCGTCAATTTCGTTCAGATGATTGTTCAGCTTCCCTTCCTGCATCAGTGTGATATACAGGCTGCTTCGATACTCCTTCAGGTAAGACTTTCGCAGCATTCCATACTTCCCGTAGCGTGCCGGTTCCTCCGTCGACAGCAACAACTCCGGATAATACATCCCATCCTCTCCAAGTACATAAGTGCCTCCCATTTCCTCAAATAATGATTTCATCGTATCTCCTTCCTGCCGGGCATCTTTTTTCGCCCCGGCTCTTTGTAATTTTTCATATCGCATTTATTATCTCTGTCTCTGCCTGCTCAATCTGACTGCAAATCCACAAAATCAAGATTGGTGGTAGACCTGCTCAATTCCTCAAAATGAGGAATTGACCTCTTGTGGGCATTTTGTCCATTTGCGGTGCGGTTACCTTTCATTCCATGCTCCTTTGCCCACTCGCTCTGCTTTTGCCGTCGCTCCGCCGGATAAGGCTTCGTCACATGAATACTAACCCTGCTCTTATCCATCACCTCAAAATATGTGCCGCTAATCGAGTCTATCTCCACAAGCCGACACGTCTCCGGATACTCTTTGCTCAACGCTGTTAAACGTCGGATCAGGTTCAGGTCATGGGTACGTATCTGCATGGGCGCATCGCTCTGATCGTAAATTATTTCGGTGTCTCTTTCCTTTTTCGTAAGTCTCTCTGTCATATTGCCTCCAATTCATGATTTTTTCTATATGTGCCTTTTTTAACGCTTTTTCTCCAATTCGCCAATCGGTGTTTTCATCATTTTTTGCATTTTCGGAACGTCCAATATGGAGTTATCCATCAGGACACTCTGAAAATCGCAATTTTGCCCATTTTACCGATTGGCGAATGGATTTCGACTTTTTTCCTATCTGGCGTCTCTGCCGTGTTTCCAATCCCTTGATTTTTGTGCTTCCATCATCTGCTCATGCTGTTTCGCTGTCTGTATTGCATCCTCAACGACCGCATCACCCAGGACTGTTTTCACTCGGTTTAAATCTTTTCGAAGCGTATTACACTCGCCTTGAGAAAGTTTTATATCCCTCGCCAGATTTTCAACCCTGCCATTCAAATCCTGATTCCGGCCCTGTATCTGATCGTACTTCCGCTTCATATCCAGATATTTCGCATATAACGGCTGTATCAATTTCACTACTGTTGTGATGATCGGGAGAATACGTTTCCGATATGCCTTTCCACTTTCGAACGTTTCGGCTTGCGGCAACCATTCCTCTGGAAAATGTGTGTACTCCGCTGCATACCGTTCCACCTCGCTCATATTGCCTGTCAATGTGGACAGCTTCTTTTGCACCTTCTCCGCTTTGGCTTCAGCGGCATCTGTTTCTTTCTCCGCCTTTTCCTTCCGTTCCTGCGTCTCATGGATTTCCGCGTCTATCTCACTCAGTTGCTCTATGAACGATTCCTTCATAGCCGTATAATCAGCATTGGTCTGCTCCAACTCCGTCCGCTGTTCCTCTAAAACGGCAACCTCTTTCGCCCGTTCCTGCTTTTTAAATTCCAGCACTGACAGATGCTCTTCGTGCGTCCCCAGGTGCTCCCACTCAATATCATGCCGCGCCATCACCTGCGCGAGCTGCTCCTTTTCCGCATTCGCCCACTGGTTCCACTCTGTCTCACTCCGAGTACCGCCTTTGAACCCCAGCGCCACCAGTGCCTGCTTCAGCGATACCCTGGTATCCACGCCGCGGCTGCTCCCAGTGATATAAGGAACAAAGTCAATGTGAAGATGCGGTGTCGCTTCATCCATGTGAAGATGTGCAGAGAACACACGGAGAGTAGGATTTCGTGCTTGAAAATCCTTCATATACTCGTCCAGCACCGTCGCGGCCAATGCGCCGTTCTCCGTCATTGCACCCATATCATCTTTGTTCCCAATCTGGACAACAATCTCATAAAATAACTTCTCCTGTTTCCCGGAACGAATCTTTTCATAATAATCGTCAATATATCGGTCCTTCCGTTTCTGCTTCGCATTATAACGGGCGACGGCTTCATCAAATAATTCGTGATA
>JAJQCB010000305.1 GCA_021203005.1 Clostridiales bacterium
CGGAGCTTGTGGAGGAGACGGAACTGATGCCGACGTTTTTGCCGCAGGAGAGTGCAGATGATAAGCTGGGGATTCTGGATGTCCGTGTAAAGCTGGCGGACGAAACCCAGATGGATTTTGAGATGCAGGTGGCTGCTTTTGATTACTGGGAGAACAGGATTCTCTTTTATCTCAGCAAGATGTATACGGGACAGTTAAAGAAAGGGGAATCCTATGAAGTGCTGCAGAAGTGCATCCACGTGAGCATTCTGGATTTTATCCACTTTCCTAAGGATGAACGGTGTTATCGCACGATTTCATTTTGCGATCTGGAGACCGGTGACCTTTACAGCGATTTGATGGAAATCAAGATTATGGAGTTGAAAAAGCTGCAGAAAGATGCTCCGTATTATGGCAGCGTATATAGCTGGATGAGGTTCTTCAGCGGGAAAAGCAGGAAGGAGTTCGAAGACATGGCGCAGACGGATGAGTATATCAGTGAAGCCTGTGAGGAATTAAAAAAGCTGAGCGCGGATGAGATAAAACGCCTGGAATATGAGGCGCGGGAGAAGGCGATTCGCGATTATAATTCTCAGGTGAAGAGCTATTATGATAGGGGGCTTGCTGCCGGTCAGGAAGCGGGACGTGCGGAAGGTCGTGCGGAAGGTCGTGCGGAAGGTCGTGCGGAAGGCCGTGGGAGAGTGAACGCCCTGAATCTTAAACTGGCGGAACTCGGAAGGACGGACGATATCACGCGTGCCGCAGCAGATAACGCATATTAGGAAAAGCTGCTGCGGGAATTTGGTTTATAATGATTTCATATTTAAAGGGAAAATAGACGGATGAGGCCTTCTGCCTGTGCAGGTTGTACAGACAGAGGGCCTCTTTTTTTATCATAGGAAAGACCTTTCTTTTGTAAAGCGTTAAATTATCGGCTTTCCTATGATAAAAAAACACTCCGTGAGGATGCGCCGCTGTCGCGGCGCTCCACCACACATGAAAGAATAAAAAGGCAGGAGAAAATCTCATGGAAATCACAATCACAGAAAAAACCGTTTCAGCGTTCATAGAGGCAATGACAGAGGAAGAAAAATCGGAAGCGACGATAGAAAAATACTCGGCAATACTCCGCAAGCTGATGACCTGGCTGGACGGGAAATGCCTGTCAAAACAGCGGCTGGCGGAGTATCGGGACCATCTGCTTCGGACACACTGCGCGGCGACCGTAAACGGCGTCCTCTCCGCGATCAACACCTGGCTGAAGTACACCGGGATGGAGGAGTGCCGCATCAGGCTCCTGAAAGTACAGCGGCGGGCGTTCTGTTCCGTGAAAAAAGAACTGAGCAGGGAGGAATACAGCCGGTTGCTCCAGACGGCAAAGCGCGAGGGGAATGAGCGGATCTGCCTGATCATGGAAACCATCTGCGGGACCGGCATCCGGGTCAGCGAACTGAAGTACATCACGGCGGAGGCGGTCGATTGCGGCCGCGCCGAGATCGCCCTCAAGGGAAAAAACCGGACGATCCTGCTGCCGGGAAAGCTGTGCCGGAAACTGAAAAAATATGCCAGAAAGCGCAAGATTACATCCGGAGCGATCTTCCTCACCGGAAAAGGGATGATTCTGTCACGCAAACAGATCTGGGCGGAGATGAAAGCACTCTGCACCGCTGCAGGCGTGGACGAGGAAAAAGTATTCCCACACAACCTGCGGCATCTGTTCGCCCGCTGCTTTTACAAAGCCACCCATGACGTCGCGAAGCTGGCCGACGTGCTGGGTCACAGCTCCATCGAGACCACACGGATTTACCTGCTGAGTTCGGGGGAGGAGCATGTCCGTGTCCTGGACGGCCTGCGCCTGGTAATCTGAGGGGAAAGCCGGCCGGAACAGCCTGCGGCGGGGAATGGAAGTATATAAAAAAGGACAGAATATGTATTCTGTCTGGTTTCAGCCTGCAAATCATCTGTAAACAAATATATTATTGACACGTCGTGCAGAAAAGTCAAGTCTTTTTTCCATGCCCGAAAGAATTTCTACAGAATTTTTTCCGTTTTTCTACTTCAATTTTTCAAATTTTTCCAAAACAAAAGAACAAAGAACATGGAATTTCGCCTGCCACACAAGACAGAATACATATTCTGTCCGTTTTACCATAGGAAAGAACAGGGAAAGCGTATGTGGTATGTGATGCAGGTACGTGTGGATTCTGAAGAGAGAATCGCACAGCAGTGTAACACACGTATACCGAAATCCATTTTAAAAAGAAGCTTCATTCCATACATCGAGTCGCGGTTCCATTTTCACGGAGAGTGGGTCACCTTAAAGCGCAGGATGTTCCTGGGATATGTATTTCTCGATACAGATCACATTGAGGAAGTTTTGAAATATCTGTACCGAATGTCCGATACGACAAACGTCCTCAGCGCAGGAGATGAGGTCGTTCCGCTGACAGAAGAAGAGGTTGATTTTTTACTGCAGCTTGGCGGGGAGGAGCAGATCGTCCGCATTTCCAAACTAATGCTGGATGATTCCGGGGTGACGGTCTTAAACGGCCCTTTAAAAGGAAAAGAGGGGCTGATCAAAAAGATCAACAAACATAAACGCAGAATTATCCTGGAAACAGATTTGTCCGACGGACTGCAGCAGATCGAAGTCGGGTTTGAGTTTGCTGCGGAAAAAGCGGAGCAGGAGAGGAAAGCGGAGCCGGCTGCACAGTCAGCATAAGGTCTGGAGACGGTTCCCTGTTTTTATGCAAATTATCATGGCTTTGGGTCATGATTAAGGCGGCAAAAGGGAAAGAGACGTCAGGTTGCTCTGCAGAAAGCGTTTGCGCAATCATATCGTACTTATTAAATTTCGGAAATCTGTAGATTGAGCCGCACAAACAAACGCAGAACCGGGTGACATAGCGGAATCGGATATCCATAGCTCAGTTGTGGGATGGCGAAGCTATGTCTTTTTGTTTTAGAAAAATACACGGGCAACTCGTATATGGCAGAGAAGAAATTGGCTGTATTAAAGAAATACACTCTACAATGATGAACGCAAGAAATCGAGGAGGATAAAAGAGAGATGAACAAAAGGGAGTTCACACCGTTTGACAATAAATTGTGGCTCTCATCCCCGACAATGCATGGGGAAGAACTGACCTATATGAAAGATGCATATGATACGAACTGGATGTCCACAGTCGGAGCCAATATCAATGAGGTGGAGCGACTGACCGCGGAGAAAGTTGGCTGCAGATACGCTGTGGCTCTGTCCTGCGGCACTGCAGCACTGCATCTTGCCATGAAGATTGCCGGGATTAAGCCGGGCGACAAGGTGTTTGCCAGTGATTGCACGTTTGACGCGACAGTCAATCCAATAAAGTATGAGGGTGGTTTTCCGATTTTTATTGATATGGAATATGACACCTGGAACATGGATCCTGTGGCGCTGGAAAAAGCATTTGAGCTTTACCCGGATGCGAAAGTCGTGGTGATAGCCCACCTGTATGGAATACCGGGGAAAATCAATGAATTAAAAGAAATCTGTGACAGGCATGGCGCAGTGATTGTCGAAGATGCGGCGGAATCGCTGGGGGCTACCTATAAAGGAAAAATGACCGGTTCCTTTGGAACGGTCGGCGTATGCAGCTTCAATGGAAATAAAATCATAACCGGTTCTGCAGGCGGCTGCTTGCTGACGGATGACCTGGAAGCAGCCAATAAAGTGAAGAAATGGTCCACACAGGCGCGAGAAGACGCACCGTGGTATCAGCATGAAGAACTGGGATACAACTACCGCATGAGTAATGTGATCGCAGGAGTGATCCGAGGGCAATTCCCGCATCTGGAAGAGCATATAAGTCAAAAGAAGTCGATTTACGAGAGATACAAGGAAGGTTTAAAAGATTTGCCTGTAAAGATGAATCCTTTCGATGCAGAGAACAGTGTTCCGAATTACTGGTTAAGCTGCATCACAATTAATCCGGAAGCCATGTGCAGGCAGGTCAGAGGGGAGCAGGAGGCGCTTTATGTGGCAGAACATGGAAAATCCTGCCCGACAGAGATTCTGGACACATTGGCGAAATGCAATGCGGAAGGACGTCCGATCTGGAAACCAATGCATATGCAGCCAATTTACAGGATGAACCCATTTATTACAAGGGAAGGTAATGGAAGAGCTAAGACTAATGCGTATATTAATGGCGGAGCTGTTGGAAAAGATGGAATGCCTTTGGACGTAGGAATGGACATATTCCATCGTGGGTTATGTCTTCCTTCCGATAACAAATTAACACAGGAAGAGCAGGATAAGATTATTGAGATTGTTCATAGTTGTTTTGAGTAAGCGGTGAATTCAGAAAATAGGGGATTTTGAATGAATGGGAAAGCATAAGCCGAAAGGAATATACGAAAGATTTTTTAAGAGACCATTAGATCTGTGCTGCGGTTTATTGGCTGTTGTTGTGTTTTGGTGGCTTTACATAATCCTTGCAATTATGGTCCGGGTAAAACTTGGTTCCCCTGTGCTGTTTGTCCAGGAACGTCCGGGAAAAGATGAAAAGATATTTAAATTGTATAAATTCCGGACAATGACAGATGAACGTGATGAGAACGGGGAATTGCTGCCTGATGAGAAGAGGCTGACAAAGTTTGGAAAGTGGCTGAGGAGTACCAGTCTGGATGAGATACCGGAAGCGTTTAATTTGATCAATGGTACCTTGACATTAGTAGGGCCTCGGCCGCTTTTGGTGAAATATCTTCCGTATTATTCAGAGCGCCAGCATCATCGGCACGATGTAAGACCGGGGCTTTCAGGCTACGCACAGGTCCATGGGCGTAATGCTGTGGACTGGGATGAGAGGTTTGAGATGGACCTAAAATACATAGATAACATCACATTTCTGGGTGACCTGAAAATTATCTTCCAGACTGTCATGAAAGCCTTTGTGAAACGGGAAGGAATATCTTCCGCAACATCTGCAACAATGGAAAGCTTTATAGATTATGCCGAGGAGAAGAAATCAGAGAAAGTATGAGGTGAGTGTGTATGGATTTTGCAACAAAAGTACTTACGGCTCCGTTGGGGAAGACATATTTGTTTTCTACAGGTCAGGCCGGATACATTGTGAAAAGCAAGAGTGGACAGCTGTTGGGAATTGATCTGTATTTGTCTGACAGCGTAGAGAGGATTGAGGGGCATATGGGTTACAAACGTATGCTGCCTAAAATACTTGGGGCTTACGATCTGGAGTTTGATGCCGTCATAGCCACACACCCTCACAGGGATCATTTCGACCCGGATATCATCCCGGAGCTTGTGGCTAACGGCAGGACCGTGCTCTTCGCATCGGTTGATTGTGAAAAAGATGTAAAGCGGCTTGAGATGTCGAACACCGGAATCACATATGTGAAACCGGGGAACAGCTGCATGGCGGGAGATTTCAAACTGGATTTCATCAACTGTGACCATGGAACAGGAGCACCTGACGCTGTGGGTGTAATCATCACAGTGGATGGAAAATGCATTATGGAAGCCGGTGATACCTGCCTACGTCTGGACAGAAAAGAGGAATACCTGTCAAAGGGAAAGCTGGATGTATTGATTGCTCCAATTAATGGGGCATACGGAAATATGAACGAGCAGGAGTGTGCGGAATTAAGTAATGTACTGAAACCGGGGATTACGATCCCATGCCACTATGGAATGTTTTCTTCACACGGCGGGAATCCCGGAAGATTCTTTGACATCATGAGGGAACAATATCCGGAAAACAAGTTCCTGATCATGACGCAGGGCGAAATGTTGGCACTGTAAAGATGCGGTACTGTGAACACACAGACCTTAAACAAGGTATAAGCAAAATTAGAGGAGAGCGACTATGAACAGAGAGTTTGAAGGAAAAAAATTATTGATTCTTGGCGGCAATCCGGAGACAGTGCCTCTGGTTGAAATAGCAAACAATATGGGAATCCTGACCATCGTCAGCAGCGCAAGGCATACGGATGCCGCCAAGAAGGTGGCATGGAAAAGCTACGATGTGGACGGCATGGATGTTCCGGGACTTGTCGCTTTGGCAAGGGAAGAAAAAGTGGATGGCGTCTTAGTTGGAGTAGCCGACATTCTTGTGCCGGCATACTGCAAAGTCTGTGATGCCCTTGATCTTCCCTGCTATGCGACACAGAAGATTGTGGATGTCTTCGCGTTTAAGGACGTGTTCAAGGCTACTTGCGAGCGGTATGGCGTCCACGGAATACCGGAGTATTACCTGGATGCTTCCATGAAGCAGGAGGATATTGATAAAATCCAGTACCCTGTCATGATCAAGCCTGTTGATAACGGCGGCGGCGTCGGCATGACAGTCGTATACAACGAAGAGGAACTTCGCCCGGCGGTAGAAAAAGCGCTGGAAGCATCGAACAAGAAACGCTTCATTGTTGAGAAATATATGCAGTGTGATGACATGGGTATGTATTACACATTTAAGGATGGCTATTGTAGCGCCTCCTGTATCTATGACCGCTACACTACAGATGAGCAGCCTGGCTTAAGCCGTGTCTGCCTTGGTGGAACTTATCCTTCCAAGCACCTGAATGAGTATTTCGAACGTATGCATGGGAATGCTGTAAGGCTCTTCAATGATATCGGTATCCGCAATGGTGTCTTGATGCTCTCAGGATTCTATGAGGACGGGGAATTTTATGTGTATGATACAGGATTCCGCCTCCAGGGAGAAGCTCCACATCTGCTGATGAAAGCTATCCATGGATTTGACCAGCGTGAGATGCTGATCCGCTTTGCTTTGACCGGTTCTGAGGGAGATCTTGACCTAAGAGAAGCGGATGATACTTATCTGCGCGGCAAGTGGGCAGCAACCCTGTGGTTTCTTCTCAAAGAAGGTAAAATTGCGAAGATCGAGGGACTGAAAGAAACCGAAGCGGATGATTGTGTGGTTGATAACATCCAGCGTCTTCAGGAAGGAGATATGGTTCTTCCCGAGTGGATCGGCAACGAGAAACAAGTGCTGACAAGGCTCTATCTGGTCTGCGATTCAAAAGCGGAGCTGGCTGAGAAGCTGAAATATTATATGGACACAGTAAAAGTTTACGACGAAGCCGGGAACAGTATGCTGCTGAAAGGGTTTGATGTAGACAAGGCGTTGGAATTAGAAAACTCAGTGGGGCAGTAATATGGAGAAAGTTTTAAAAGATAAAGTCATTGTGATTTCCGGCGGCACAAAAGGCGTTGGAAGGACAATTGCAGAGGAATGTGCGTTACGGGGCGCAAAAGTCGTAATTGGCGGCCGCGACGAGAAAGCTGCAAAGGAATCCATCCGATTGATGCGTACATATGGAAGCGACGGGATGTTTGTCCACACGGAACTGACGGACATAAAGGATTGTGCGAAACTGTTTGACCAGGCATATGAAAATTTCGGGAAGATAGACGGCTTTTTCAATTACTCCGGTGTCACGCCGGTATCCGGTCTGGACACCTGTGATGAAAAGACATTCGATGCGATTATGGACATCAACTTTAAGGCCGCATTTTTCTGTTGCCAGAGTGCTATCAAGTATATGAGGATCAATGGAAAGGGTTCTATTGTCCTAACAGGCTCCACACATGCGTGGGGCGGTCAGAAAGACCGCTGTGTTTACGCATGCTCAAAGGGTGTGCTTCGAACGCTGATGGAGCATATCGCCCATAACTATGCGTCGGAGCAGATTCGATGCAATTACCTGGTGCTTGGTTGGACACCAACTGAAGGTGAGGTGGCGTTCCGTAAAACACAGGGAATGACGGAAGCGGAGCTTCGGAAAGAAGCGGCCGGAATCCTGCCGATGGGACGGATGTGCGAGCGGAACGATTATATCGAGGGTATTGTCTATATGCTGTCCGACGCAAGTTCCATGATGACAGGAAGTACGCTTCGGGTAAATGCAGGGGAGTATATATAGACCGCTGATTTTGGAGATATAAATTATGGTTGAAAAAGGTTTACTGAATGCCACAGTGCCGTTTGAATTCAGCCAGGTGGCTGAATATGAAAAAAAATATGACTTGTACGATTTGCATGAGCAGCTTTTGAATATACTAACTGAGTTTGACCGTATTTGCAGAGAAAATGATATTCATTATTCCCTGGCTGACGGGACACTTCTTGGAGCAATGCGTCATGCTGATTTCATTCCATGGGATGATGATGCGGATGTCATGATGACAAAAGAGGAATATTTGAAACTGAAATCTGTTATTTCACGTCAGCAGACAGTCAGAATGTGCAAAATTTGTTTTTTAGACCGCATCACTGTTCGGGGAATGGAAGAAAAAGGATTATATATTGACCTTTTTATA
>JAJQCB010000031.1 GCA_021203005.1 Clostridiales bacterium
TTCCATGCAAGTGCGAGCGTAGAAATGGAGCCAGCCCGTTTAAGGGCATTGACACTCATTTCATCACGGAGGAAGATGCAAAGAAATATGGTAGAAATGGAGCCAGCCCGTTTAAGGGCATTGACACATTTACCTTAGACTTAGGCATATGCATTTAACTTAGTAGAAATGGAGCCAGCCCGTTTAAGGGCATTGACACAAGTTAAGAAATACGTTGAACTTCATTTTTTTGCGTAGAAATGGAGCCAGCCCGTTTAAGGGCATTGACACAATAACCAGTGTAGTAATACGACATGGTGTCCGCCAGGCGGTAGAAAGGGAGCCAGCCCGTTTAAGGGCATTGAAACAACAACGGGTCCTCAGTCATCGAAGATCAGCATCTGGTAGAAATGGAGCCAGCCCGTTTAAGGGCATTTTGCAGAGCTACCCGGTCGCGTGTCGCGACAATCAGGGGCGGAAGGGGGAGCGGAGGAAGGGCTTGCAAATTACAAAAGTGAAAGGAGAGATTATGAAGTCAAATTTAAAAAGCAAGACAGAGCAGTGGCAGAGGATGGAGAGACAGACCGATCAGCAGAGGCAGCAGGCGGAGCAGTTTTATAAAGAGGAGCTCATGCCTTTGATCGAGAAGGAATTTATCCGAAGAAACCGGGAAAAAGCATTGGAAAAAACTGAATACATGATATTGTCCGTCGGGACGTCCTTTGAACCGCTGGTGCTGGATATTCGTTTGATGCAGCCCCGGCGGATTTTTTTTCTGTATACAAAGAAGAGTGAGGAAATCATCAGGAAGGTGGTGGACTACTGTGGTCTGGATGCCATGAGCTATGGGAAACAGGAAATCAATGAGACAAATTCTCTCGATATCTACCGGGCGATCAAGGATATTTATATCAAATGGGAGCGCCCCTCGAAGATATATCTGGATATCACCGGCGGGACGAAAGTGATGTCTGCAGCGGCCGCCATGACAGGCACAGTGCTCAATGTACAGCTGGTATATGTCGGAAGCGAGCATTATCTGGCCGCTTTGAGAAAGCCGGAGCCCGGATTGGAGACACTGAATCTCATCTCAAATCCAATTGAAGTGTTCGGCGACCTGGAAAAAGAGAAAGCATATGCCCTGTTTGACCGTTTTAATTATGCGGGCGCAAGGGAGCGGCTGGAGAAGCTGAGGGAAGCGGTGCCGGATCCGCAGATAAGGCAGGAGATTTCCTTCGCCTGCGATCTGGCGGAAGCCTACGAGCACTGGGATGCGCTTGAGTTTCCGGAAAGCTATGGGAGCATGCGGAAGCTGACGGGTGAGCTCCGGCGGGATATGCAGTTGAATTCTCATTTTATTCTGGCTGATTTCATCGATGACCTGGAGGAACAGGAAGCAATCCTGAAGAACCTAAGCAGGATCACGGAACTGATACAGAAAAAGAATCACACGGAAATCCTGAGAAATCCGCAGTATATCGTTCCGCTCATGTTTACCATGTACGTCAATGCGGAGATACGATGCAGGCAGGAAAAATATGATATGGCGACGCTGCTCCTTTACAGACTCATGGAAATGATCGAGCAGCGCCGCCTTATTCTATATAATCTGTATGTTTCGCGAATGGATTATCAGCATATTCACTATGACCTGGCCAGACAGCCAGAGCTGAAGGAGACGAACGAGGAAGCCAGGCTGAATTACTTCAGAACCAGAGTATCGGACACAAAAACGGAGCTGTTTAAAAAGAACGGCAGCAGGCCATTGCCGGAGCAGGTATCTTTGCTGGAGGGCTTTATCATGCTGCATGCGCTGCAGGATGCCATTCTGCCGACAGAGGAAAGAGCCGCTCAGGCTATGCTGAAGCGGATAAGGGCGATGGTCTATCTGAGAAATAACAGTATTTTCGCGCATGGGCTGGGAGCAATACCGAAAGTTGACTTTGAAAAGTTCAGAAAATTTGTACACGAATTGTTTCTGGAATTCTGCAAGGTGGAGGGTATTGATTTTGCTGCGTATGAAAAAAAGATGAAATGGCTGTCCCCGACGGACTCAAGGTACTACGAGGGTGTAGGGAGAGGTGAGGCTCGATGGTGATATATGTGCGGGAGCAGGGCTCCATGGTTCAGAAAAAGGGGGAGCGGATTGCGGTTTCCAGGCGCTCGGAGACGCTTCTGGAGATGCCGGTGTCCAACGTGGAAGGAATCGCGTTGATCGGCAATGTCCAGATTTCTACGCAGGCGCTGCACTTTCTGCTCGAGAAGGGCGTTGATATCAGCTATTACTCGTTTGGAGGGAAATATCTCGGACAGACGGCTGCGGAGTCTTCCAGGAATATTTTCCTGAGATTTGCCCAGTACGAGATGTATCGTGATGAGACGAAGAGGCTGGATATGGCGAAAAGCATTGTGGATAATAAGATTTCCAATCAGATCAGCATGATACGCAGGCACCGCTGGCAGCATGATACTGGCTGGAAGGAGGAGGTCGCACAGATCGAGCGAAACAGGAGTAAAATTCCGATGGCGGAGACGACCAATGAGCTGATGGGAATCGAAGGGATTTGCAGCAGTCTCTATTTCCGGGCATATGGGCGCATGTTTCAGTGTGAGTTTGAGTTCCACGGCAGGAATCGACGACCACCGAAGGATTCGATCAATGTGATCATCAGCCTGGGTTATACCTTCCTTACGCGCGAGATCTGCAATGTGCTGGAAGCGGAATCCTTTGAGTCCTATCTGGGGTTTCTGCATGGAATCCGCTATGGTAGAAAATCTCTTGCGCTGGATATTATAGAAGGATATCGACAGCCGGTGATTGACAGACTCACCCTGCGGTTGTTCAATAAACAGATGCTGTCGAAATATGACTTTGAAATGGAAGAAGATCGGGCCACGCTGAACACAGGTGGTTTTCGGAAATTCTGTAAAGAGTATGACCGTTGGATGAAGGAGTCGTCGTGGAGCGGGAGAGACACAGGCTTTCGCAGTCTGATTCGACAGGAGATAAGTCAGCTGAAAAAGGCGATCCAGAAGGGGGGAGCCTATACGTCGTTTTGCTGGGAGGATCAAAATGTATATCGTGAGTTATGATATTTCTTTCGACCGGCTGCGCGCTAAAGTGGCGAAGACGATGGAAGGCTTTGGCGTCCGCGTGCAGTACAGCGTGTTTGAGTGTCGGCTTGATGAACGACGATTTTCGGAAATGTACAGAAAACTGGCGGAGCTGACCTCCGAAATGGACGATGGAAGCGTCCGCTTTTACAAAATCTGCGGGAAGTGCGAGCAGGAGATTCGCGTGATCGGGGAAACTTCCGCTTCGCAGGCACTGTTAAAAGAAGACATTGTGGTTGTATGAATCAACAGGAGGAATTATGGGCATTTACAGCAAAATCATTGACATACAAAAGCTGAACATGGCATGGGACAGAGTGTGGAAAAATAAACCTGCGCCCGGAGTGGACGCCATCTCCTGCGAGGAGTTCGAGGCGCGAAAGAGGGAAGAATTGCGACAGCTGAATCTGGAGCTGTCGGAGCATCGTTACACATCAATGCCGGTTCGTCTGGTGCAGATTTATAAGGAAGAAAAGATGCGGACGATCGCGCTTTTCTGTATGCGGGATAAGGTGGTGCAGCAGTCTGTCGCGCTGGAGCTGGGCAAGCTCTTTGAACCAAAATTTTCTGCGTGTTCCTATGCGTATCGACCGGGAATGTCCGCACTGCAGGCGTTGGAGCAGATTTCGGAAAAGATTCTTTCGGGAGAAAGGCTTTGGGTATTGAAGATGGATATCGAAGGCTTCTTTGATAATATTTTGCATGAGAAGATGAAGTCCATACTGGCGGAGAGCATTCGTGAGGAAGACGTGCTGGAGCTGGTGGGGACAATTCTACAGGCGCCGGTGATGGACACGAGAAGTGGGGAAGCGGAAGCGAATTGGCGGGGAATTTTTCAGGGTTCTGGCTGTGCGCCGATTCTGTCGAATATCTATCTGATGGATTATGACAGGGAGATGGAGAAAAGAAGCGAGTTCTATCTGCGATACTCTGACGACATCCTGGTGCTGGAATCAGATGAGAAAAAGGCAGCGGAACTGCTGGGATTTACAAAGATCTTTCTCGAAGGGCTTGGGCTGTGCCTGAAGGAGAGCAAAACACTGCTGCATCAGCTCAGTGAGCAAAATGGATTTGACTATCTGGGATATCACTTTGATGAAAACGGGAAATCTATCCCGGGAAAGGCGGAGACGACGCTGCAAAGCAGGCTGGAGACGATGTGGCTCACCTCTGGACTGACAACGAAGGAAAAACTCAAAAAGGCGCAGGAGATTCTGGGCGGCTGGGAACAGTACTATCGGGAAGAGAGAAGCCCCGGTTGCATCATCGAATACGTCGCGCTCCTGCCCATGGTGCGGAATAAGGAGGAAAAAATAAGAGCAGCTGTGGAGTCCGGACGCTTTGTGCACCGAAACGCTTATAAGGATGTGCTGCAGTATATGGTTGACTACTGGAAAGACCGTGCGAGGCCGGATAATATTCTGCGGGAATATGAACAGTTTTTCGATGTTCCGGAGGAAGCGGGCGGAAGGGCTGAGGAAGCGGAGAAGTCGAGGGCGGAGCTTCTGGAATTTTATCAAAAGCTGATCCTTGCTCCGGACAGAGAACTGTATGTAAATATGATGCAGCTGTATACGGACATGGGCTGCTACAACAAGGCAGCACATTTCTGGGAGCTGATGTCCAGAGAGGAGGAGGCGCCAACAGCGCCCGTTCTGTCAGATACCATGAAGGAAGCGTCAGAGGAGAATTTCAAAGATGTGAATGTTCATACATATTTTGAAACCTTTGTGGGAAGAGACGATGTTTATGTGAGAGAAGGGCTCTCCGGCGATGGGAAGAGAGCGTCAGAACCTGTTCTTGAACCGCTCACGGAGGAACTGGTTCGAGGTCACCTGGCGGGAAAGGAGATACTTGGAACTTATATTCAACGGCAGAACGCTACGGCAAAATATCTTGTAATCGATGTGGATATTTCAAAAAAGATGCTGTTACAGTACGCATATGACAGCGAGGAATTCCATGCCTGCAAGAAAAAGGCGGCGGATACGGCTCAGGAGATTCGGAAGATATTGAAGCATCTGGGATTGAAAACCTATCTGGAGGACACGGGCTTTCGAGGATATCATGTCTGGCTGTTCTTTGAAGAGTGGATACCGGTACGCTATATCAATCTTTTATCGGATTATGTGTAACAGAGCCGGAGCGATGAAGAGGAAAGTGTGACGCTGGAATTCTTCCCAAATCAGACGAGGATTCGGGCGGGTAAGTTTGGGCAGTATATTAAGCTGCCGCTGGGCGTCCACATTCGAAGCGCCAGAAGGAGCTTCTTTCTGGATGAGCAGATGTCTCCCGTCGAAAATTATCAGGAGTACTTATCCGGAATCGCGAAATATACACTTGGCGCCGTTCGGAAAATCCTCGCAGCGCAGACCGCGGACAGCACACAGAAGACACAGCCCGCAAGCAGGAAGGTGGATGAAAATCTGGACGCGTTCGGCCCGGTTCCGGAGGCTATACGGATTGTGCTGGAGCATTGCAGTCTGATGCGCTACCTTTGCCAGAAGGCGAGAACTACCGGTTATCTGTCTCATCTCGAGCGGCAGTCGGTTCTGTATGTGTTCGGGCATATGGGAGAGGAGGGCAAGGAGTTCGTCCATGCGGTGATGAGCTTTACGCTGAATTACCAGTATCATGTTACCCAGAAATTTATTGTAAAGATGCCGGAAAAGCCGATCAGCTGCGTGAAGCTCAGGGAGCAGTATAAGCTGATCACAGCGGAGTATGGATGCAGCTGCAATTTCAAGCGTACGAAAAACTGCTATCCTTCGCCGGTGCTTCACGCCCTCAGAAACAGCGATGCAGCGCAGCTGGAGATCACGGTACCGATCGGCAGGAGTGTGTCAAAATCTAAAGAAGAAAAAGTGTACGATGAGATCAACATCCACAAACAGGCGGAAAAGCTGACCCAGCGCATGGTCGAATTGAAGCGACAGAAAAGGGGAATTGATAAATCCATCCGGAAGCTGGAAGAAGAGATGCAGCGCCTCTTCGATAATGCCGGGATCGACTGCCTGGAGGTGGAAATGGGGATGCTGGTTCGCAGAAATAAGGGGCAGGGCTATGAGTGGCTGATTGAAATTTAAGATAAAATATGAACGAATCGGAAACAAGCCGGAAAACAGCTCCGGAAACCCGCTAAAATCGAGGGTTTCCGGAGCTTAGCCTTGCTGGCAGATTATCGCCCAAATACCTGAATCACATAATACCAGTTTCCGTATTGGCACACCGCCGTCGCCGTTTTGGCATAGGTTGAAGACATCATTGTAATGCGATGTCCGTTCGAATTGTAAAAGGCCGTAAACCAATCACTGGCATTTCCGCTTGTAGTCTTATGAATATTTTCAATAGTCTGCATCTGACTGTGCGAAAAATCCTCAACCAGTTCCTCTGCCCGTTGCAGAGCAATCTGTTCAAGAGAATCATCCCATGTAAGTGCCACAACGCCTTCGGATTCACGCTGCGCGTTTACGAGGTTAAACAGCTCCGTTGACGTTGTTGTAGATTTTATAGCAGTGCTCGTACTGGAGCCGGATGTAGAACTACTGGATCCGCCAGATGAAAGTGCGAGTAACTGCTGATTGATTGCATAGGCATCTTCATATCTCCCCTCAGCCACTGCGGTATCCCTTTGCGTACGTAACTCTTCATATTCAAGCGTAGTGTCGGAACTGGACGACTCTGTTGAATTTGTATCCGTTTCTGAACTATTGGGTGAAGAACTGGCTCCACTACTCGCTGTGTTGATGGTCGGCTTCTCATTCGTCAGATAATTCGCGGACACATACGCCACGCCATCATTATAGGAGATCCGATACCAGTTTGCGCTGGTAAGTCCGTTCACTATGACCTCCGCCGCTGCGCTCAGCGCTCCAAGCTTCTCGCTCTCTGCAGACGGCTCCGATCTCACATTCACTGCGTTTGATGCATACATGGTCGTTTCCGCCAAATCTTCAATCGTGTACCCGTTCAGGTTCTCAAAGATCTGCTGGCTTAAAGTATAGCCATCCGGTTCCTCCACGGCTGCAGCTGCGACTGCTATGATTTCGATCACTTCATCGTAGTTGAACTTAATGATTTCGGTCTGCTCTTCGCTGTCGTCCGTGTCCACGGCGCTGTCTGTGGTTTTCGCCGCTTCTTCAGCTTCGTCTGCATCCTCCGTGATTTCTTCCTCGGTCACTTCCTGCACTGTCGTGACTGTCAGCACCGCGCCCTCGGTGAAAAGTTCCTGTTCTTCGCTGCTTAACTTCTCAGCCAGCGTGATAAGATAGGCAGCCGTTTCATCATATGCTGAAAATGTCCCGTCCGCATTTGCCACCGCGATCTCGACCGTGTAATTAACTTCCTCATAGACTGGTTCCGGATCGGTTTCCTCCACAACCTCCACTTCTTCTTCGGTCGTTTCTTCCACAGCCGCTTCCTCTGTTTTCCCCGTGCTGCCGCATCCAGCCAGCATGGAAAAAGCCAGTGCAAGCATCAGCACAAAAGCAATACTTCTTCTTTTCATTCCTGTCCTCCGTAATCTGTTCCGCGTTGTCTCACTTGTGTTTATATATTGATTCTCCTTCTATTTTAATCAGGATTTTCCGTTGTGCAAGCATTTCCTCCAGCAAAAACCATTTGTTTGACATCGCTGTGCTTATAAAGTAGAATAATACGAAGGAAATGATTGACGGCGGGGAGTTGATAACTCTTCTGCTTGAAAAGTGAGGACGGAGCATTGGAAGGTATTTTTCTCAACTTTACGAACCATCCTTCGGATGAATGGGAGCAGGAGCAGGCAGAGGCCGCCGCCGTATATGGCAGTGTCCGGGATCTTCCGTTTCCGGCGGTGGATCCTTGTGGTGACAGGGACTACATTGTCGACCTGGCGAGGCAGTGTGTAGAGCGCATCATGGAGTATCAGCCAACGGCGGTGCTCTGCCAGGGGGAGTTCTGTCTCGCGTACCACGTGATTCGGCTCCTGAAGGAGAGAGAGATTCTGGTGCTGGCCGCGTGCGCGGAACGTATCACCGAGACAGATGGAAACCGGAAGACATCGACCTTTGTGTTCCGGCAGTTCCGGGAGTATTAATTTTTTGATATGGATGGAGAGAAAATGCTTGGTCGATTGTAAAATGAAGTTGAACACCTAAAAAATCCATAGCGATTGAA
>JAJQCB010000008.1:0-24955 GCA_021203005.1 Clostridiales bacterium
TGGTGGAGGTCATCAAGGTGATGGATCTGACGGACACGCCGATTCACATGAAAGAGGTCATGTTTGCCAAGATAAAAAAATGTTCCGATGCGGATAAAGCAGAGGCATTCCGCATCGCGGATGTCTTTAAAGTCCATGTGATTGATATCGGAGAAAACAGCGTGCTTCTGGAGTGCATGCTGACGGAGCACCGGAATAATGAACTGATCAGCCTGTTAAAATCCCGGTTTGCGTCGGTGGAAATTGTCCGCGGCGGCGCGGTGGCGATTGAGTCTATCAGTACTTCCTGTCGGTAGAAGAAATGGATTCCGTTCACCAACGTGTTCCGTTTGCGAAGCAGTATGATGAGGTCTGTCTGTGTGTATTGTGTATCTGTAGTTGGAAAGTTACGGACTGATATCCAGAAAATTATAAAACGGTCTGCATGTCATGAGGATAGCTACGGACGAAAACGAAGAAACAGTAAAAACAGTCCGTAGGTGACCGTGTAATAAACGGACTTAAACGAGGCAAAATCTAAAACTGTCCGTAGGAGACCAAGGAAAAAACAGATGAAAACGAAGAAACAGCAAAATCAGTCCGTACGAGGCCGAGGAAAATACGGACAAAAACGAAGAAAAAGCAAAAATAGTCCATATGAGGCCGAGGAAAATACGGACAAAAACGAAGAAAAAGCAAAAATAGTCCGTACGAGACCAAAGAAACTACGGACGAAAACGAGGAAAAGACGAAAACAGTCCGTAGTCCAGGGAAAAGCGGGGATGACATCAGAAAAACGGTCTGTATATCGCAAATTTGCGTAATTTCATTAAAATAGGACTGGTCAAATGGATTGTTTTGAGGTAGAGTGTTAATATAGTATCGGAGAGATGAAAGACAGGTGCGTTTTCCCTGCAAAAACAGATTAGTGCTTAAGGGCTGTTTTGATAATACGCAGGAAAACGAAAATTCCATCCAAAGATGATTTGCAGGATGGTAATCAAAAAAATTCAAAAATTTTAAAATACCACAGGAAAGAAGGACAACAGAATGGAAAAGAAAAACATCGACTGGGGAAATCTTGATTTCGGATATCGCGAGACGGACAAACGTTTTGTCTCCATGTACACGAATGGGGCGTGGGACGAGGGAAAACTCACGGATGACCCGAACATCACCATGAATGAGTGTGCCGGCGTCCTTCAGTATGCGCAGACCGTGTTTGAGGGATTGAAAGCTTACGAGACAGTGGATGGGAAGATCGTTCTGTTCCGTCCGGATCTGAATGCGAGCCGCCTGTCTGATTCCGCGAAACGATTGGAAATGCCGGTTTATCCGGAAGATAAGTTTGTAGAAGCGGTTAAAGCGACGGTAAAGGCCAATGCCGCTTATGTTCCTCCTTACGGCACGGGGGCGACCCTTTATGTCCGCCCTTATGAATTCGGATACAATGCGGTGATCGGCGTAAAGCCGGCGGACGACTATATGTTCCGCGTCTTTACTACGCCGGTGGGACCGTATTTCAAGGGCGGAGTGAAGCCGTTATACATCAAGGTTTCTGACTATGACCGCGCAGCGCCGCATGGCACCGGCAATATCAAGGCCGGTCTGAATTACGCAATGAGCCTGTATCCGATCGTGACGGCTCACGAGGAGGGCTTTTCCGAGAATATGTATCTCGACCCCGGTACCCGGACAAAAGTGGAGGAGACCGGCGGAGCAAACTTCCTCTTTGTCACGAAAGAAGGAAAACTGGTTACGCCGAAGTCAGACAGCATTCTGCCGTCCATCACCCGCCGCTCCCTGATGTATGTGGCGGAGCATTATCTTGGCATGGAAGTGGAGCAGAGAGTGGTCTATAAGGAAGAGCTGACTGATTTTGTTGAGATCGGACTTTGCGGTACAGCGGCGGTGATTTCCCCGGTTGGTAAGATTTATGACCACGGCACCGACATCTGCGTTCCCAGCGGCATGGATGAGATGGGCCCGGTATTGGCGAAGCTTCGCGCGACGCTGGTGGATATCCAGGACGGCAAACTGGAAGCGCCGGAGGGCTGGATCCAGGTTGTAGAGTAAAAGGAAAGTATAGAGTGATTGTGATAAAGAAAGGGATTGGATTCGGTCATGCCAGAAATCAGTTTGTTTTATGGAATCAGGATAACCATGTATTGGAATGATCATAATCCTCCGCATTTTCATGCTGAATATGCAAATTATAAGGCGGTTGTATTGATTGAGGATGGTGTGATTATTCAGGGGTTTTTGCCGAAAAGACAGTTGAAGTTTGTTCTTGCATGGGCTGAGATCCATAAGGATGAACTGATGCAGAATTGGGAACTTTCCAGGGATAACAAACCGTTAAACAGGATTAATCCGTTGATGTGAGGTGAATACTGTGGAAAATGCTAAGCTGGATTTTGCATATTTTTCTCCCGAAATATTTCAGGCTGTAGCCGGAAACAATTATGTGGTATACGCCTATTTGAATGATGGCAGTGTCAGGGTATTGGATATGAAACCGATGATAAAAAAAGGAGGAGTATTTCAGATACTGGAGGATCCTAAGATTTTTCGGGAAACACTGACAGTGATGAATCAATCTGTGGCGTGGGATCTCAGTGGAAATCGCGATGAGGAGAATTGCATTGATGTGGATCCTTTTTGTGTATATGAGTGTCCTATGGTTGCTGATATTCCGGTGGAGCCGTAAATGCAACAATTTACATGCGGAAAAGATTTGTATTACAGAAAATTTTCTGTGGTAACAAAAATATTGCGGCTACAGATAAACCTGCCTGGCCATCTCATCAATGGAGATCGTCAGGCAGGTTTTTGTGTACATTGGAAACTGCTTGTCTCATGAAAATGTTTCCGGTATAATAGATTCATCTCTTCTGGTTTTTAGGAATATCACTTATAAGGAGTATCACTTATGCCGGATACGGTTTGGTTCAATGTAATATGCTGTGGCGTTGCTGTCCTGATCAGTGCGGCGGTTTCACTGTTTGTGAGAGAAAAATTTTACAGGCAGGATATGGCGGCCGTTTCTTCCGTGATGTTCATCGGCGGCGGATATCTTGCTGCGATTGTAATTGTTTTGCTCTTACATAGCCTGACGGCTGAAAGCCTGCCGGTATTGGATTTTTCAAATGCGGTCTCTGTGCTGACAGTTATGGCGATTGCGCTCACGGCAGTCTGTATCCAGTTGTCTGTGGTTTTTATGCAAAGCCGCCGGAAAAGAAAAAAGGTAATTGCTGACGGTGGGATGTTTCTCATGACGTTTGAGTTCTCGGGGCTTGTGATCCTGCTGACCGGCATGGTTAGTGCGCGGGTATCACAGGGGATGGAAAACGGGAGAAAGTATCTTCTGTTCTTCGGGATCGTATTTTTAGTGGCAAATCTGGCGGTTCTTTTGCTTGTAAGACAGTCAGAGCAGGAGTCTGCGGAGCGGACGCTGGAAGAGGTCAGGCATCGCGCCGGTCTGGAACGAATTCATTATGAGAGGGTAGAGGCGCGCAGGCAGGAATTGGCTCAAATTCAGTGCAATTATAATGAAGTGTTGGCCAGGGCGTATACTCTGTTGGGAGATAACCAGACAGAGCAGGCGAAGAAGTTGCTGGAGAATCTGTCTGTGCGCGTGGATTCTACAAGGGAAAACCAGTTTTGCCGTATTCCCGTGATCAATGCGGTGCTTGCGGAAAAAGAGGCGGAGTGTGAGCGAACGGGGATTATTCTCGCGGCAGATCTGATATTGCCGGATGAGCCGGGGATCAAAGATCTGGATCTGTGTATGGCATTGGGGAATCTGTTGGATAATGCAATCCGCGAGTGCAGAAAGCTTCCGGAAAAGGCGACAATCCGGCTCGGTGGGAGAGTGGTTCAGAATTACCTGGTGCTGCGGTGTGTGAATCCGATTTTCGCGAAGAAAAGTGAAGATCCCGAAGGGACGGGTTATGGACTGAAAATTCTGAAAGAAATTGCAAAGCGGTATGGCGGTGATTTTTTTGCGGAGAGATCAGATGGAATGTTTACGGCGCAGCTGAGTCTGCCTGTGTCCGCAGAGGGTGCAGAGCTTTTATAAGGTTAAGGATTTTTATCCAGGGGTGCAGAGGCTTTATCAGATGCAGAGCCTTTATCGTAGCAGAGGGTGGCTTTGACCGAAAAAACGGGAGGTGTTCGGATGCTGAATGTGGCAGTTTGTGATGATAACAGCGTATTTCTGTCTGAAGCGCAAAAAGTGCTCCGGCAGGACAGCCGCGTGGGCGAAATTGACCTCTACAGCAGTCCTGAGGAGCTGAAAGAGGATATTGCACACAGATGGAAGCATATTGATGTTGTGCTGATGGACATTGATTTCGGCAGCGGAGAAGACGGCATTCGAGCGATGGAGAAGATCAAACAGATCCTGCCGGAGGTGCAGATTGTTTATGTGACCGCATACAATGATCGGTATTCACAGCAGGTACTTTTATCGGATGCGGAACCGACTGGATACATGGTCAAACCGCTGGATCCTGACATATTGAAACGGTATTTTGATAAGATATATAGAAAACGCGGCGGCAAAATGTATCTTACGCTTCAGATGAAAGGACGGGAATATTCTGTTTCCGTCGGGAGCATCCAGTTTATGGAAAATCACAATCATACTGTGACGATTCACACGGACGAAGGGGAGCTGCGGGTGTATGATAAGCTGGATCATCTGTTGGCCGGGCTTCCGCCTGTTTTTATACGGAGCCACAAAAGCTATGTGGTGAATATGAACCGGATCTGTCGTCTGGAGCCGGATCGGGTTATTCTCGCAAACGGTCTGTCTGTCCCGATCAGCAGGGCGAATCGTGCGAAGGTGCACGAAGCGTTCTTCCGGCATATAGGAGAAATGTTATGATACCATTCAACGGATATAGTTTTCTTTGCCTGATATCCATGACACTCTGCGGGTGCACATTTAACGGAGTGTGCATGGAACGGCTTCTTCCTGTGAACGAGGCGACAGGATCCGCGGTTCGGCGGATTTTATACTGGACGATTTTCCCGACACTTCCGGAGATCGCAAAGGTTCTGCTGATGGATTCGCAGAATGTTTCTTCCATCATTTTGCTGGTGAATGTTTTTTACGGCGGAATCTGTGTATTTCTCACCTGGAGGTGTTACAGAGGGAAACTGTATATGCGGTTTGTCATATATGTCACGCTTGCGGTTCTGTTTACGATGGGGGATTTGACATTCGAACTTCTGTATATTCTGTTTACCGGCAGCGCAATGAGCTTTCCCTCGTATAATACGGCAACTGCCGCGGTGGGGTGTATGGGCGCTGCGGTGATCGGATGCGTATATATGGCTGTTTTTACGCTTTTCCTTTCCGGGCGGAGGCAGGGAAAAAGATTTTACATTCCGTTACTTATAATTATGCTGACAGTTCTTATCTGTGCGAGCCTGGGGCTTTCCGGGGGCGCGTGGTCAGGCTTATATGATCCGTCGTTTATCTTCGGATCGGCATGTATCCTGTTCCTGTTTTATGTCTGTGTATGTTCGGCTGTGCAGCTGGCGCAAAAACGAAATACGGAACGGGAACGCGCGGAGCTTGCCCGGGCGATCGAGACGGAGCGGATGCATTATGAGACGCTTAACGAGCGGCGGGAAGAGCTGGCGAAGCTGCGCCATGATTATCGGAACGTCCTGCTTGCGGCGCTGTATCTGATCGAGGAGGGCGATACGGGCAGAGCGAAGGAAATGCTGGAGGATATGACGGAGCGTGTGGACGCGGCGGGGTCTGGCCCCCGGTAAGAAAAAATAAATGATTTCACGAAATATGGTAATTTATTCCTTCCTGACAGATGAGCAGGGAAAATAAAACGTATTGCTTTTTTGAAAATGATAAGGTATTATATATTCAAATCTGGATTTGCCAAATCGTGATTTGAATATATGGAGGCTTTATCATGTTTATAGGTCGGGAAGTGGAATTAAAATTTCTGGAAGAAAAGTATTCGGAACCCGGGGGACAGTTTATTGTGCTTTATGGGAGACGCCGTGTTGGCAAGACCGAGACCCTTAGGGAATTTTGCAAAGGAAAACCGCATTTTTTTTATTCCAGCACACAGAGCACGGATAAGATACAATTAGCCAGATTTTCAGCGCAGCTGCTGAGAGAGAACATTCCTGCAGGTCAGTATATAAAGACATTTGATAACTGGGAGACTGCTTTTCAGTCTCTTTCTGAATTGCCTTATGGGGAAAAAAGACGCCTGATTGTGATTGATGAATTTCCCTATATGTGCAGAGGCAATAAGAGTATTCCTTCTATTCTTCAGAATCTGTGGGATGCACAGTGGAAAGACAGCAACCTGATGGTTATCCTCTGCGGCAGTGCTATGAGCTTTATTGAAAAAGAGCTTCTGGCGGAAAAAAATCCGTTGTATGGCAGGGCGACCGGCATTTATAAAATGAAAGAGATGGGATTTTACGACGCTGTAAAATTTTTCCCGAACTATTCCGCTCGTGATAAAGTGTTGGCTTACGCTGTGCTTGGCGGTATTCCGCATTATCTGAATCAGTGGAATCCGGATTGGTCGGTGGAAAAGAACATAAAGCGCAACATTCTGTCAAAAGGCAGTGTTCTATACAGTGAAGTTGAATTTTTGCTGCATCAGGAATTGCGGGAAACACCAATTTATAATGCGATTATAGAGGCGGTAGCCCTTGGCAGCACCAGATTAAATGAGATCAGCCAGAAATCACTGGTGGATGATACTTCCAAGACCAGTGTATACCTGAAAAATCTGATTGAGCTTGGTATTGTGGGACGAGAGTTCTCCGTGGATGCCAGATTGAAAGAAAAAGGGAATCTGAATCGGGGGATTTATCATCTGACGGATCAGTTTTTTCGGTTTTGGTATGCCTTTGGATTTGCCAATATTTCCGATCTGGAGGATGGTGATGTGGATGGCGTGTACGAGTATTTCGTGGCGCCGGCGTTGCACGAGTTTGCGTCCCTGCCGTTTGAGGCAATTTGTACAGAATTTGTAAAAAAGATGCAGAAGGAAAATCTGCTTCCGTTCCGATATGCCAGAATCGGGCGTTGGCTGGGGCGAACTACGGTTCGCGATGAAAAGTCGGCTGAGGGGGTGACGGTATCAGAGACGGAAATTGATATTCTGGCGGTTAACCGGTCGTCTGACAGGTATCTGGTGGGAGAGTGTAAATTTAAAAAACAGCCGTTCCGCTATTCTGAATATCTGGACGTGAGGGCTAAGCTGGCATCCTTGAAGAATGCAGCGGATTTTTACTATGCCTTATTTTCTGAAAGCGGATTCGATGAAAAAATTATGGAGGAGGCGGAGAGTGAACGGTTGCTGTTGTTTTCCCTGGAGCAGATTGTAAATCCGGAATAAAAATACTGGTATTTTCATATGAGGAGTAATTCCCATATATACTCAGGAAGAATAAGCTTTATAAAATGTATGAAGAACAACAGCGGGCGGCATCCTTTTGATGCCGTCTGTTTTTTGTTCCAGTTTCGCCGATTTCGCGACCGGTTTTGCCGATGAGACGGGGGGAAGGCAGAAATATGGTAAAATATTCCTGAATGGTGGACTGCCTTGAAAGCGCAGACGCGGATGCTCTATGGATGGGGCTATAGTTTCGTGCTGTGGCTCATCAAAGATTAAAAGGAAGCGGGAGGTTAAACATGGAGAAGAGAACAAAAAAGCGCATGTTAAGTTTTTTGCTGGCGCTTACAATGGTTTTTTCATTGACAGCAACGCCTGTTCTGGCGGCGGAAGAATCCGATGCGGACGCAATGGCTGTGGAAGAAGCGGTCGCGGATGAGGAGACGCAGTCGGAAGAAACGGGATCCGGCGAGGCTGCAAATGAGTCAGAAGAAGCGGAATCCGGGGAGACTGCAGAAGAGGCAGTCACGGAAGAGGCAGAAACAGGAACCACAGAGGCGGAGACAGAGGCCGCAGAGGCGGAGACAGAGGAAACGGATGCTTCTGCGGATTCGTTGGCTGACAGTGCACAGTCGGACGAGGATGGCAGTTTTTCAGTAATGTCGTCTTCGGAGGAGGATGCGCAGACAGGAACCGGGGATGAGGATGACACAGCTGCGAAGACGGAAACCGGTACCGAAACGCAGGAAGTAACTGTTATGGCGGATACAAGTGAAATGTTCAGTGATGCGGAAGAACTTACCACGGACGGAGCGACCGCATCCATTACAGAAGCAGGGTCGTATGTTTACTTTAAAATTGTTCCGGAGGAGACAGGAACCTATCGCTTCAGCACCAGTTGTGATGAGGATACGTATGGCTCTTTATACGACGCAGACGGGACTTGTCTGGCTGATGATGATGATTCGGGGGACGGTTATAATTTTGCGATTACCTATAGGCTGACAGAAGGGAATACCTATTATCTTGGTGCCGGATTCCTTTCAAATACCGTTACCGGTGATTTCAGCGTTTTTATGGAGCTAACCAGCGGATTGACTCTTTCGTATGAATCAGACCAGGCGTTGGAAGTCGATGGTGAGGGAACCCTTTCCGTGGAGGCATCCAATGACCAGGGAGATACGGACTTTACCTATAGCTGGTATAAACTCAATGAAAGTACCTATAATTATGATTTGCTTGATGGGGAAACAGAGAGCACGCTGACCGTTACTGAAAAAGGAACCTATCGCTGTATTGTTGAAGATACAAGCATGACGGCTACGGCCACGTTTTATGTGACGGTTAACAGCGGATTTTCGGTTTCGGCGGATCAATACTATTATACGGCCAGTCAGGGAGATTCCGTAACTTTCACAGTGATTGCCAACACAGAGATAGGTGAACTGTCTTACAAGTGGTACAGGTATGACGGCGACGGTTACACGTTGCTGGATAATACAAGTTCTGACCTTACAATAACGGCTGATCAAAGTGCGGAGTATAAATGTGTTGTCAGTGATACCTATAATACGGAGACCATTTGGTTTACTGTATATGTAGAGGGCGAAACAGCGATCTCAAAAGATGATGCAGCAACTCTGACAGCAGGTTCCTCCGCACTGGCGACAATTTCGGAATACGGCGACAGAATGTATTTTGTCATCACACCGGACACAACGGGCACATATATGTTTTATTCCTCATGCGGATATTATACGTATGGATATCTGTACGATGAAAATGAAAATGTGCTTATATCGGAATCCGGAAACAGGGATGGGAATTTCTGGTTTACATATGATCTGACGGCGGGCGAGACTTATTATCTTGCGGTCGAAACCGACAGCGGAGCGCCGTTAAGTTTTCTGGTTTACATGGACACTTATGTGGATACAAATCTGCAGTCCGTCGATGGTGGGAATACCTATTATGCCTATTCAACTGCCGGTGAGGGCGTAGAACTGACAGTTGAAGATAAAATAAGTGTAGCAGAAGGGGCCGAGCTTACTTACCAATGGTATAAAGACGGCAGTAAAATTGACGGAGCCACGGATTCCGTTTATACAACGGATGAAATATCGTCACGTATTTATTATAACTGTAAAGTGGAAGATACGTATGGCAATTATCTGTATTTCTATTTTATTGTCACGGTTGATACCGGTCTGAATATTGATGGTGACGACTATCATTATACCTATTATTATGACACGAAACCTGGAACGGAACTGACGCTGACAACGACGGCAACAGCGAACGATGGTATAGAGCTTACTTACGATTGGTATTGCTATGATTATCTTATTGATGAGACTACGAGTGTTTCTGAGGACGGTGGGAACAGTATTACAGTGGCGCCAACCAGCCGATGTCGGTATTACTGTCGTGTTTCAGACGATTATGGAAATACGGTATATGATTATTTCTATATTTATATTGCAACCAGTATGACCGCTGCAGAGACCTGGTTTGAGTACGCTGTGGAATATGGCGCCTCACAGGAACTCTCGGCGGAATCGGTGACCGCGGATGAGGATGAGATGCTGACCTACCAGTGGTATCTTGACTGGGAAGAGATTGAGGGAGCTACCAGTGCTGCTTATACGGTGGAATCTGTCTCGGCTTATCAGGAGTATGAGTGCAAAGTCTCGGACAGCTATGGGAACTATATTTATCTGTATTTTATACTTTCTATTGATAATGGCCTTACCGTCAGCACTGACAGCGCCTACCGATATGTACTTTCCGGAGGCAGTGTAGAATATACTGTTGAGGCAACTGCAGATTACGGCGAGATATCCTATCAGTGGTACAAATACAACAGTGATAACTGGAATTATGAAGCTCTTGACGGCGAGACCGGAGCGACGCTGACACTGACCAATATCACCGAGGATGCGTACTACCGCTGCACGGCGAGTGATGTTTACGGAAATACGGAAAATGTTTACCTGAATATCTATGTTACAGAAATTCTTCGTGTAAATTCGGACGGCGAATATTCCGTGGTACCGGGAGGAAGTGTGACGATTTCCGTTGATCCGGTGACGCCAAATGATGAGGATTCTCTCACCTATCAGTGGTATAAGGCGGATTTGGAGAATTATTATTCTGACTGGACGTATGAGATCATTGAGGGTGCGACAAGCCAGACTTATGAGGTGAGCGCGGAGGATATTCCGTCGACGGGATATCAGTATTATCGCTGTGTTGTTTCCGACGGCGATTCCACGGTAGGCGCATTTGTTTATGTGGAAATAGACAGCGGTCTCACAACAACGGCGGAGGATTCTTATTATACCGTGCAGCCGGGGGAAGAGGCGACATTTACGGTCACAGCCGAGACGGACATGGGCGAAGAGAATCTGACGTTCTGCTGGTACCTTGTGACCGGCGATTCAGACGAAACGGAAGAGTATGAGGAAATCACAGAGGGGATCACGACGTCGGGCGGAACATCCAGCCTGACAGTTACGGCAACAGAGCGGTCGTCGTATATGTGTGCGGTGAGCGACAAATACGATACGAATAAGATGTGGTTCTATTTATATATCGACAGCGGCTTCAGCGCAGTTCTGGATCAGGAAAGTCCTCAGACGATTTCTGTGGGCGAGTCGGTTTCGTTATCTGTTACTGCGGAGACTGAAGATGGAACTCTGTCCTATCAGTGGTATTATATGGATGAAGTGGACTGGGACAGCACCTTGCTGGATGGCGAGACGGCGGACACGCTTACTGTTACTGATCCGTACACAGGTGGATATTACTGTGTGGTAAGCGACGGTTATAATTATGCATATTTGTATTACTGGATTACCGTGGACAGCGGCCTGTCCGTCAGTTCTAATCAATCGTCAAACAATACGGTTCTTCCGGGAGACAGCCTTACGCTTTCTGTAACAGCTGTGACTTCCGCAGGAACGCTTTCGTATCAGTGGCAGGAATATACAAACGGAATTTATGAGGATATTTCCGGAGAGACATCTGCTTCTATGACTATTGAGGGCGAAACCATGGGCGATTATGTTGCGTATCGTTGCGTGGTAAGCGACGGCTATACGTCGGAAGCGGTGTATGCGGATATATATGTGATTGGTGAAATTGCGGAAGATGCCGACAGTGCGGTTGCCCTGACAGCCGGAAACAGCGAGACGGCTTCCGTCGCGTCTCCCGGCAGCGAGATGTATTTTAAAATCACGCCGGAGACAAGCGGCTCTTACACTTTCTACTCTTCGGATACAACAATAACAACAAAAGCGACTCTTTATGATGCGGATCTGAATAAGCTGAAATACAGCGACGGATACGGGAATGATGACGGCAGTTTTAGTATCACTTATGATCTGGAAGCCGGAGAGACCTACTATCTTGCCTGCGCGTTCTATTATTCCTATTCATGGTGTCTGGGCACGTTCACAGTGACCATGGAGGCAGAAGGAACATCCATCGCATCGGCGACGGTATCCTTATCCGCAGACAGTTATGTCTATGACGGAACCGCAAAGGAACCGGACGTGACTGTAACATTGGATGGAGCCGAACTGACGGAGGGAACCGATTATACGGCTTCCTATACAGACAATGTGAACGCCGGAACCGCGACAGTAACTGTAAGCGGAATGGGCGATTACAAGGGAAGTGTGAAAAAGACATTTACAATTAGCCGGGCGGATATTTCCGGTTATACGGCTGCATTAAGCGCAACTTCGTATACCTATGATGGGAAAGCGAAAAAACCATCGGTGACGGTGACTGATCTGGCAAGCTCAGATTACACAGTTTCTTACAGTAATAATACAAATGCCGGAACAGCGACCGTAACCATCACCGGGACAGGGAATTATGCAGGAACCATTACAAAGACCTTTACAATCAGTAAGGCTTCCCAGACGGTGACAGCGACGGCGGCAAGCAGTTCCATAAAGGTGGATAAGACTACGACAATTACGGCCAGCGGAACCGGAACCATTACGTATTCATCCAGCAATACTTCCGTTGTTACGGTGAGCAGCAGCGGTAAGGTAACCGCAAAAGCAAAAGGAACAGCGACTATCACGGTCAAGGCGGCCGGAAACAGCAACTATAATGCAGCCACGAAGACGGTGACGATTACGGTTACCGCTCTCGCGAAGGGAGATACATTCACGAGCAGTTCTGTGAAATATAAGCTGACATCAGCCAGTGCAGTGACCGTGACAGGGTTGTCAAGCAAAACTGCCACATCGGCGACGATACCGGCGACGGTGGAATACGGCGGAGTCACTTACAATGTAACGGCAATCAATGCCAGCGCTTTTTCGGGGTATACGAAGCTGAAAACGGTTTCTGTCGGAAGTAAGGTGACAAAGATCGGATCAAAAGCATTCTACAAGTGCACGGCGCTGACGAAGGTCACCGGCTGCGCGGCGGTTACCTCCGTAGGCAGCAGTGCGTTCCAGAATTGCAGCAAGCTGTCAACCGTAGCCGGAATGACGAAAGTAACTTCCATCGGTAGCAAGGCCTTCTACAGCTGCACGAAGCTGAAACAGATCGGAAGCTCATCGAACAAGATCACGCTGGCGAAAGTGAAAACTATCGGATCCTCGGCATTCTATAAATGCACGACGCTTACTTATGTGAACCTTACCTCCACGGTGTTGACGAAGATTGATACGTCGGCTTTCCAGGGATGCACGGCCTTAAAGACGTTCGTGAGTAATTCCACAAAGTTGACGACGATCGGCAAGAATGCTTTTTACGGCGATAAGAAGCTGGCTTCGATCACGTTCAAGTCAACGAAGCTGACCAGTTCAAAGGTAGGCGCAAACGCCTTTAAGGGAATCAAGAGTACCTGTACCTTCAAAGTGCCCAGCTCGAAGATTTCCGCCTACAAGAAGATTTTTAAGGCGAAAGGCGCGGGCAGTAAGATTACGGTGAAGAAATGTTAGGATGGTGCTGATGTTGGTTATGCATGAGCGGTTGGTGAAAAAGACGGTGAAAAGGTAAGATTCCTTGAAAAGTATAAAAAGTTATTAGATTATTCCAAAACGGATGGGCATGTTCACATAAAAGCCTGTCCGTTTTGTAGTTATAGAATCTATAATTCAGGACGTCTGGGGTTACGATTTAAGGGATAAATTTGCTGTAATTATTGTGTTGCTTTCTGCTTCCAAAAATGATATTCTGACTTTGTCTTAAATTCAGTAATGTTTTATCTGCATCAATTCAATGCGTGTTGTGATCAGAAAAATCTTTTAGAAATCCTGTTATAGTTTTGTGCATGTAATAACGGTTGACAAATATGTTGAATACAACATATAATAGAGGAGGATATAAGTGGGAAAATATAGAATCGATTTTTTTGTGAAAGAAAACGGTGAGGTACCGGCAGAGGATTTTATTCGAGGTTTGGATTCCAAAATGAAAGCTAAGATTTTCAGGATTCTGGATATACTTGAAGAAAATGGTCCGCTGGTAAGAATGCCATATTCCGAATATCTTGAAGATGGAATTTTTGAAATCAGGGCAAAGCAAGGTTCAGACATTACCAGAGTGCTATATTTTTTCTGCAGTAGCAACAGAATAATTCTGACAAATGGTTTTGTAAAAAAGACACAAAAAACGCCGACAAGAGGAATAATATTGGCGAAAAATATCGCGCAGATTATGATAGGAGATGCAGATTATGAGTAGATATGATAATTTTAAAGAAGAAATGCTGGCAAATCCGGAGGTGAAAGAAGCATATGATGCATTGGAACCGGAGTTTGATATTATACAGGCTATGATTGACGCAAGAAAAGAATTGCACCTGACACAGAAAGAGTTATCTGCGCGGACAGGAATCACCCAGGCGGATATCAGCCATATTGAAAATGGAACACGCAATCCGAGCCTGGAGATGCTGAAACGCCTGGCTAAGGGGATGGGGATGCGGCTGAAACTGGAATTTATCCCGGAGAATTCTTCTTCGGACAGGGCATAGCCGCCTTGATATCCTGGTAGCGTGCGGTGATTTCATTATAATTCTCCCGCAGATGAGGATACAGGCAGTCTGTGCAGTCCTTTGTGCCGGTGGACAGGTAGCGGAAATTTCCGCCGCACTGATCGCCCAGGAGATAGAAAGGGCAGTAGCAGAACAGGCAGTTGAAATTCTCCGGGTCGGCGCCCGCGTGGCAGGGGAAATACTCGCATTCTTTGTGAGAAAAATAGCGGTAATTTTTGGGCTTTGCTCTGTTGGGTGCAGAATCAGTCGGTGTATGTTCTGCACAATCTGTTTGTGCCGATCCTTTTTTTATTGTCCGTGAGGATTCTTCGGTGGAAAGTACTGCCTCTGTAATTTTTTTAGCCGTGTTATCTGGTGCTTCAGTCTTTTTTGCTTTGTGCTGGATTCCAGCCCTTTTGTTTGCCGTTGTATCTGCCGCAACAGCTTTCTGTCCGGGCACGTCTTCATTTTCCGTGGCATGATTCACAGATTCCTGTCCGCACACGTTACTGCCCTCCATGGCACGGCGGAGCGCTCCCAGCACCTCCTCCCGCAACTCCCTGCTCAGCGCAAGCATAATATCATAGGATTTCCCGGAAGCCGTAAACAGCAGATGCCCGGCATTTTCGGAGTCTTCGCGGCTCTCCGCAGACTGTACCTTGCCAAGCGGGATATCTTCGATCATCGGCTTAAACACGCCCGGCTGCCGGAGAAAGATACGATGGTCTGTGAGCAGAAAAAGCGTATCGGGGGCGACATGAATCCGTCTGTGCCCGGCGATCACGATGGAGAGATTGGTGACTGCGAGATATAAAACGCACTCGTCGGATGACAGGACTGCCTCTGCAGTTTCAATGATTTTTGTTTCTTTATTAGAAAAAATCAGGTGAAAATGTTCCGTGACTTTTTGTGTATCGTTCCTCAAGGCCTGTTCTCCTGTAATGCGGTCTTTATGCCTTTGGATAGCTGTCGGCTAAGTAAATCGTGAAAGTGCATAAACGCGAATTTTGTAAATGTGACAGTTGGACCGGATGTTCTTCAGAGCGTCCAACTGCACAGTTAAAAGTTTTCTGTGGTTTGTCTTAGTCTCTTTTCTCTGTATCCGGTTTACCCCAGAAATTCACCGGCTCATAGTCGCGAAGCGGAGCGAGAAAATGATTTTTCTCCAGTTCGTCCTGAATCAGATCGAGAATCTGTTCGTTTTCCGCTACGACCGTATGATAATGAAATCCGGAAGTAATATTTTTTAACGGGGTTGATTTTCCGGAGCGGATGTCATCCGCCAGCCTGCGGATATCCAGCCGGGAGCGGATGTTCATGTCCGCGCGGAGAATGCCGTATGCTTTGTGGTAGACGAATACATCGGTCACAATTCCGCCGAGATCTACAATCAGGGCCAGTTCCTTTTCCACATCTTCGTCGGAATGAAAGACTTTAAAAACCCGGGCAGCGGATCTTTGCTGCGGAATCAGATAGCCGGTTCGTGTAGAGAGAATGTCTGTTCCGTTGGCGCGCAGCAGGGCGATGTCCTGTACTATGATCTGTCGGCTGACATTCAGTTGCTCCGCGAGTTCTTTGCCGGATATCGCGCGTTCACCTGCGCTGAGCAAATGGAGGATTTCCTGTCTTCGTTCGTTCCCGGTCATGTGTGTAATCAACTCCTTACCGTAAATATTGGTTGCTGATTTTGACTTCCTGCAATATCATAGCTTATCTCGCGGACTTGTGCAACAAAATTAATTTGTATTCATTACGGTTTTATGATATATCTACTGGTAGTCATACCGGAAAAATGCTCACTGAAAAATAATGTATATAGCGCGTGAAAAAGCGGGAGGAAAAAGTTATGTTTGAAAATGATGAAACCTTATTACAAAAAGCAAAGAATGATTTAGCCAACAAAAAGTATGCCGCTGCGGAGAAGAAACTGAATAAGCTTCTGAAGAAGAACAACGTGGAGGCATATTGCCTGATGGGGGATTTGTATCAATGCAGGGATTCCGGAAAGTACGATTTAACCATGGCGCGCGCTTATTATGAAAAGGGCGCCTCTCTGGGATATGCTCCGGCGATGGCGAAAGCGGGGCAATTATATGCCGAGCGCAATTACCAGAAAGCGGTGGAGTATTACCGGATGGGTGCGGAACGCAATGACGCTTACTGCCTGAACAGAATGGGGTATGTCGCGGGTAATTTTTCCGGCGATACCCATGATTATGCCGAGGCAATCCGTTGCTTTGAGGGTTCGGTCACAGACAAAACTCCGGAATATCAGTCGATTGTGTGTGACAGTGCTTATATGCTCGCTGTCATATATTGGTGCGGATATGGTGTAGAACAGAATTATTATTTGGCAGCTGCTTATCTTGATATAGCCACGCAGGTGAGGATTCCCCATGCCTTTTACATGCTGGCCTTGGTATACCGGTATGGATGGGGCAGGGATCAGGATAAGAAGAAAGCGGCAGACTGTTATTGGAAAGCGGCTTATAATTCCGATTATATTGATGATTATCACGCGGCGATTGAACTGGCCAAATTTTATTTTGACGAACTTGACGATAGAGGTGAGGCGTCTGATATTTTGCTGGAACTCCTTTTTGATCTGGATAGTGAGAGCAGCTATGACTTTAATGAGCTTAAAGACAATGAAAAAGAAATCTATATCGAAGCCAGCTTCTATCTGGGGAGATACTATCAGGAAGAGGGGTATGCGTCTGCGCGTATGGATTGCGAGGAACGATATCAGTTTGTAGTTGCAAAACTGGATGAAAAGGAAAGCTTAAGCGAAGCAGAAAAGAAAATGTACATACAGAGCTGTTGCGAGCTCGGGAATCTGTATAAAGCGAGAGGCATCGGTACAGATGAGCAGGATGCTGCCGCCTACTATGAAAAAGCAGCCCGCGTTGACGATCAGGACCTGATAAAAATGTACGTGCAGGAGGAAGATCCTGCGAACGGGGAACGCGCGAAATCGGAAAACAAAGCGGGTCGGGGACAGAAAATTCTGATTGCAGACGATGCTGCGTTTCTGCGGTTGATGTTGAGAGATATCCTCACAAAAAACGGATATCAGGTGGCCGGCGAGGCACAGGACGGTAAAGTCGCCGTGGAGAAATATGCGCGGCTGCAGCCGGATCTGGTACTTCTGGATATCACGATGCCGGAGATGAACGGGATAGAGGCATTGAAAGAAATCAGGAAAATATCGCCGGATGCTTCTGTTATTATGTGCTCCAACAGGTCGGAACAGCCATTCGTGCTTGAGGCAATACAGAACGGGGCAAAGGATTTTATTGTGAAGCCATTTCAGGCGGAGCGGGTACTGGAGGCAGTCGGCAAGGTTTTCCGGTCTTAAAGGGGAAGATGGCAGCACGGAGTAAGCAGTATCTTTCGGATGGCAAAGAAGAAAAAGGCAGGGGAGGAGAGTTATGACATCAACGGTGATTTTATTTTCGGAATTTATGAAGCTGGTGTGAACAAAGAAAAATGCTTGACTTTTTATTATGTTCCTTTTATAATTTCTTTGTTTTTAAGGAAAAAAGCGATGACGAAGACAGTACGCTGGCAAAGAACGTTTCAGGTTATTGTTCACTGGTTTTTAGTAATTTGTGTGCAGCCTTTTCAGCGAGCCGGGTTGGTGTGAGCCGGTATCAGTATTTCCAGCCGAATATCCCTTCTGAGCTGCAGTTTCGAACTGGTAAAACAAAGTAGAGACTGACGGATTCCCGCCGTTACCAGGGAGCAGTATCCGGCGTCGGCAAGGAGGCCGCGTACTTTCGAACAGGTGGTTTTATGATGGCGCGTGCCCTCATCCTTTTCGGGTGAGGGCTTTTCTATATAGAGGTGTTTTTATCGGAGAAACGTGGTTGTTTCTGTGTCAAACACGTCGATTTGCTTATTTTTCTCCGCCGCCTATTGACAGATTTCTCCGCAAACTCGCCTGTAAACAGGCTCAGACAGTGCTGCGAAATCTGTCGCTATGCTCGAAAAATTGCACAAATCTTCCTACCGTTTGCCCCAGAAGCTACCACGCTTCTTCGGCATAGACATACTGGCAAATTGAGATCTAAAAATTTATAGAAAAGGAGACCAACATGTACGAAAAAGTTTCAACGAACATGAATTTCGTCGAACGCGAGAAAAAGACGGAAGAGTTCTGGCGTGAGAACGACATTTTCAGAAAAAGCATGGAAAACCGCGAGGGTTGTGAGACCTACACTTTTTACGATGGACCGCCGACGGCTAACGGCAAGCCGCACATCGGCCACGTCCTGACCCGCGTGATCAAGGATATGATCCCCCGTTATCAGACGATGAAGGGGAAGATGGTTCCGCGGAAGGCGGGATGGGACACCCACGGACTCCCGGTGGAGCTGGAGGTGGAGAAAAAGCTCGGCCTGGACGGCAAGGATCAGATCGAGGAGTACGGCATCGAGCCGTTTATCCGCCAGTGCAAGGAGTCTGTCTGGAAATACAAGGGCATGTGGGAGGATTTCTCCGGCACGGTCGGATTCTGGGCGGACATGGACGACCCCTATGTGACCTACGACGACGATTATATCGAGTCGGAATGGTGGGCGCTCAACGAGATCTGGAAGAAGGGTCTGCTTTACAAGGGATTTAAGATTGTGCCTTACTGCCCGCGCTGCGGCACCCCGCTGTCGACAGCGGAGGTTTCCCAGGGATATAAGACGGTAAAGGAGCGCTCCGCGATCGTCCGCTTTAAGGTGGTGGGCGAGGATGCTTTCTTCCTGGCATGGACGACGACCCCGTGGACGCTGCCGAGCAACCTGGCGCTCTGCGTGAACCCGGATGACACCTATGTGAAAGTGAAAGCCGGCGACGGATATACCTATTATATGGCGGAGGCACTGCTGGATACGGTATTGGGAAGATTTGCGGCGAAGGATGATGATAATACAGATGGTGAGATTGCCGCAAAGGGCTACACTATCCTTGAGACCTTCCACGGCAAAGATCTGGAGTACAAGGAGTACGAGCCCCTTTTCGCCTGTGCGAAGACAGCCGCTGACAAGCAGGGCAAAAAAGCGTTTTATGTCACCTGCGATTCCTACGTCACCATGTCCGATGGTACCGGCATTGTTCACATCGCCCCTGCGTTCGGTGAGGACGATGCGCAGGTGGGGCGTAAGTATGACCTGCCTTTTGTCCAGTTTGTGGACGGAAAAGGCCTGATGTCTGAGGAGACCCCCTACGCCGGAGTTTTTGTGAAAAAAGCGGATCCGATGGTGATTACGGATTTAGATAAGGAAGGTAAGTTGTTTGACGCGCCGAAGTTTGAGCATGAGTATCCCCACTGCTGGCGCTGCGACACACCGCTGATCTATTACGCCCGTGAGTCCTGGTATATCAAAGAGACTGCAGTGAAGGATGATCTGATCAAAAATAACAATACTGTCAACTGGATTCCCGAATCCATCGGCAAAGGCCGTTTCGGAAACTGGCTGGAGAACATCCAGGATTGGGCTATTTCCCGGAACCGTTATTGGGGCACCCCGTTAAATATCTGGGAGTGCGAATGCGGGCATTTAGAGTCTATTGGCAGCCGCGCGGAGCTGGCCGAAAAGAGCGGTAACCCGGAGGCGGCAAAAGTGGAGCTGCACCGTCCTTATATCGACGAAATTACTATCAAATGCCCCTGCTGCGGCAAAGACATGCACCGCGTGCCGGAGGTGATTGACTGCTGGTTTGATTCCGGGGCGATGCCGTTTGCCCAGCACCATTATCCGTTTGAGAATAAGGATGTGTTTGAGCAGCAGTTCCCGGCGCAGTTTATCTCTGAGGCGGTAGATCAGACCAGAGGATGGTTCCACTCGCTGATGGCGGAGTCCACGCTGCTGTTTAACAAAGCGCCCTATGAGAACGTTATCGTTCTGGGGCACGTTCAGGATGAAAACGGACAGAAGATGAGCAAATCCAAGGGCAACGCGGTGGATCCTTTTGATGCGCTGGAGCAGTACGGTGCCGACGCGATCCGCTGGTATTTTTACATCAATTCCGCGCCCTGGCTTCCGAACCGTTTCCACGGGAAAGCCGTTCAGGAGGGACAGAGAAAGTTCATGGGAACTCTTTGGAACACCTATGCGTTCTTCGTCCTCTACGCAAATATTGACAATTTTGACGCAACAAAATATGAACTGGAATACGAAAAACTGTCTGTTATGGATAAATGGCTGCTGTCCCGTTTGAATTCCACCGTCCGTGCGGTCGATGGGCATCTGGGTGCTTACCGCATCCCGGAGGCGGCCAGAGAGCTACAGGCGTTTGTGGAGGACATGAGCAACTGGTACGTGCGTCGCGGCCGTGAGCGCTACTGGGCGAAGGGCATGGAGCAGGACAAGATTAACGCTTATATGACGTTGTACACTGCTCTGGTGACGATTGCAAAGGCGGCGGCACCGATGATTCCGTTTATGACGGAGGACATTTACCGCAATCTGGTGTGCAGCATTGACGCTTCCGCGCCGGAGAGTGTCCATTTGTGTGATTACCCGATCTGCGATGAGAGCATGATTGACCCGGAACTGGAGAAAAATATGGAGCAGGCACTTGCCATTGTTGTCCTCGGACGTGCGGCGAGAAATTCCAGCGGAATTAAGAACCGCCAGCCCATCGGGGAGATGCTGGTGCAGTCCGCTGCGGAACTGCCGGAGTATTTTACGGATATCATTGCGGATGAGCTGAACATGAAAAAGGTCACGTTTAAGGACGACGTCAGCGAGTATACCAGCTATGAGTTTAAGCCGCAGCTGCGTACGGTCGGACCGAAATACGGCCGGTATCTGGGACAGATCAAGGCGGCTCTGGCAAGCATTGACGGGCATGACGCTTACGTAAAATTAAAGAAAAATGGCTTTATTTCCTTGACAGATATCAGTGAAGATATTATTCTGACAGAGGATGACCTTCTCATCTCTGTGGCGCAGACAGAAGGTTTTTCCATTGAAACAGGGAATGACATCACAGTGGTTCTGGATACACATCTGACGCCGGAGCTGATTGAGGAGGGACTTGTCCGCGAGATCATCAGCAAGGTGCAGACGATGCGGAAGGAAGCCGGTTTTGAGGTGATGGATCAGATTACGATCACCTATCAGGCGGAGCAGGAAATCTGTGATGTGTTTGCAGTCCATCAGGCAGAGATCTGCGGTGATGTTCTGGCGACAGAGATCCGGGCGGGAGAATTGTCCGGTTATCAGAAGGAATGGAATATCAATGGGCACAAAGTATCATTAGGAGTGGAGAGAAATGAGTAATATTTTATTTGACAAGGAGCGCTTTAAGGAAGAAGTAAAAGATAATGTCCGGATGCTTTTCCGTAAGAAATTATCTGAGGCGACAGACCAGGAGATTTTTCAGGGTGTCTCCTACACGGTAAAAGATGTGATTATCGATCAGTGGCTGGCAACGCAGCAGACCTTTGACAAGGAGGACCCGAAGATGGTCTACTATATGTCCATGGAATTCCTGATGGGTCGTGCGCTGGGCAACAATCTGATCAACCTGACTGCCTACAAGCAGGTGCGGGAGGCACTGGCGGAGCTGGGCATCAATCTGGATGTGATCGAGGACCAGGAGCCTGATCCGGCGCTGGGCAACGGCGGACTTGGCCGTCTGGCAGCGTGTTTCATGGATTCCCTGTCTTCTCTGGGCTATGCGGCTTACGGCTGCGGGATCCGTTACCGTTACGGCATGTTTAAGCAGGCAATTGTGGATGGCGCACAGGTAGAGAAGCCGGATAACTGGTTGAAGAACGGCTATCCGTTTGAACTGCGCCGCCCGGAGCACACATTTACGGTTAAATTTGGCGGATATATCCGCTCCGAGCCGCTGCCAAACGGCAATACAAAATACATTCAGGAAAATTATCAGGCGGTGCGCGCGGTTCCCTATGATATGCCTATCGTGGGTTACAAGAATAACGTGGTCAACACGCTGATGATCTGGGATGCGGAGCCCACCAACGAGTTTCAGCTGGATTCCTTTGACAAGGGTGACTATCACAAGGCGGTGGAGCAGGAGAACCTGGCCCGCAACCTGGAGGAGGTCCTTTATCCGAATGATAACCATATCCAGGGCAAGGAGCTGCGCTTAAAGCAGCAATATTTCTTCGTCTCCGCTTCCGTGCAGCGTGCGGTGGCGCGTTATAAGAAGTATCATCCGGACATCAAGAAGATGTACGAGAAAGTGGTTTTCCAGATGAACGACACGCATCCCACGGTTGCAGTCGCTGAGCTGATGCGTATCCTCATGGACGAGGAGGGCCTCGGTTGGGATGAGGCGTGGGATGTCACCACGAAAGTCTGCGCTTACACGAACCATACGATCATGTCAGAAGCTCTGGAGAAGTGGCCGATTGAGATTTTCTCCCGTCTGCTGCCCCGTATTTACCAGATCGTGGAGGAGATCAACCGCCGCTATCTGCTGCAGATCGAGGCGAAGTTCCCCGGCGACCAGGCGAGGAAAGACAGGATGGCTATCGTGCATAACGGACAGGTGCGCATGGCGTATCTGGCGATTGCGGCCAGCTTTTCCGTAAACGGCGTGGCCAGACTGCACACCGAGATCTTAAAGAAGCGTGAGCTGAAGGATTTCTACGAGATGTCTCCGGAAAAGTTCAATAATAAGACGAACGGCATTACACAGCGGCGTTTCCTTTGCCACGGCAATCCGTTGCTGGCTGACTGGGTGACGGACAAGATCGGTTCCGACTGGGTTACCGACCTGAGCCAGATGAAAAAGCTGAGTGTGTATCTGGACGATGAGAAAGCACAGCAGGAATTTATGAACATCAAGTATAAGAACAAGCTGCGCCTGGCAAAATACATTCAGGAGCACAACGGGATTGAGGTGGATCCCCGTTCCATCTTTGATGTGCAGGTAAAGCGCCTCCATGAGTACAAGCGCCAGCTGATGAATATTCTCCATGTGATGTATCTGTACAACAAGATCAAAGAGCATCCGGAGATGCCTTTCTACCCGCGCACCTTTATTTTCGGCGCAAAGGCAGCGGCAGGTTATGAGATTGCCAAGATGACGATCAAGCTGATCAACTCCGTGGCGGACGTGGTCAACAATGACCGCAGCATCAACGGTAAGATCAAAGTTGTCTTCATCGAAGATTATAAGGTATCCAACGCGGAGATGATCTTCGCGGCGGCTGATGTCTCTGAGCAGATTTCCACGGCCAGCAAGGAAGCCTCCGGCACCGGCAACATGAAGTTTATGTTAAACGGCGCCGTGACCATCGGCACCATGGACGGCGCGAATGTCGAGATGGCCGAGGAACTGGGTGAGGAGAACATTTTCATCTTCGGCATGAGCTCCGACGAGGTGATGGAGCATGAGCGGCTGCGGGATTACCATCCGATGGATATCTTCAATGGCGATCAGGAAATCCGCCAGGTGCTGATGCAGCTGATCAACGGATTCTATTCTCCGAATCACACAGAGCTGTTCCAGAAACTGTATAATTCTCTGCTCAACACAGAGAATACCCAGTACGCGGATACTTACTTCTGCCTGAAAGATTTCCGTTCCTATGCGGAGGCACAGGAGCGTATCGAGGAAGCGTACCGTGATGAGAAGCGGTGGGCGAAGCTGGCGATGACCCAGGTGGTCTGCGTGGGCAAATTCTCTTCCGACCGGACTATCCAGGAGTATGTGGATGATATCTGGCATCTGGATAAGATCGCGGTTGAGATGGAAGAAGAGTAGAGAGAGCGTTAAGAGCGCGTTAAGTTAGATGAAAGATTACGGTCGTGATGGAAGAAGAGTAGAGAAAGCGTTAAATAAGATCACGGCAGGGATGGTCATGTTTTGTTTTTGCCATAATCATGGCGTTCGAACATTTTCAGATCAGGTGGGAGAGTTTTCTTCTCCTGCCTGACCTGAATAAGTGTCTGATTTAAATCTGAAATTTGATAGTCTGATTTTTATTCAATGTTTAAGTCTGAAATCGGTGTTTTAATTTATAGTTAGCAATCTGATATTGAATCGATGGTTTATCAAGTATTAGAGTTTAGCGATTTTCTTCGATTTTATTTGTGTCTATAAAATTCTATGTTATGAAGCTTGTTGTATAGATGGTGAGTGACCCGAAAATACAGAAATTCTGGGAAAGTTGTATATGGGAGGTGATGTGTAACCCAAGAAAATAGGGAAGCTGATAAAAGTAGTGTAAATTAGATTCCGTGTGACCCGAGAAATGGAGAGAATTTGGGAAAGTTGTGCGAAAGAGGTATTGCGTGACCCGAGAAACGGAGAGAATTTGGGAAAGTTGTGCGAAAGAGGTATTGCGTGACCCGAGAAACGTATAATTTCTGAGAAAGCAGTGTGAATTAGATTTTGTGTAACCCGGGAAATGGTGAGAAATATAAAAGGTTGTGCAAGATGGGCGCTGACTGACCCGAGAAAGGAGCAAATGCATGAAAAATTGTGCAAAGGAGGTTCCGTGAAACCCGAGAAAATAAGGAAACTAAGAAAAGTAGTGTAAATTAGGTTCCATAAAACCCGAGTTAATAAGGAAACTGGGAAAAGTAGTGTAAATTAG
>JAJQCB010000008.1:24965-35664 GCA_021203005.1 Clostridiales bacterium
TAGGTTCCATAAAACCCGAGTTAATAAGGAAACTGGGAAAAGTAGTGTAAATTAGGTTCCATAAAACCCGAGTTAATAAGGAAACTGGGAAAAGTAGTGTAAATTAGATTCCGTAAAACCTGAGAAAAAAAGAAAAGCGGGGGAAATTGTGTCAATGGGATGTTGACGACCGAAGAAATGAAGATAATCAAAAAAAGAAAAATTAATATAAATATGGGGGAAGGAAAATATGAGTGAATTGTATCAGGCTTTATCCAGGAAAAAACAGGAATTAGAGGATGTTATCAGGCAATCTGAAGAATATCTTCAAACTGCGCCGGATGGGCAGCTTTGGGTTGCGAAAAGAAGAAATTGCAATCAGTATTATTGTTGGAAAGAGGAAACAAAAGAGCAATATCCGAGGGGAAGGTATCTTAAAAATACTGAGAAAGATTTGACAGTCAAACTGGCACAGAAATCTTATTATCAGAAGATGTTGAAGAAAGCCCGCTACAGGTTGAAAAGGATTGAAACATTTCTTGATGATTATGAAGCGGATGAGTTGCTGAACGTATATACACATATGCACCCGGCACGGAAAGAGCTGGTTCAGCCGATTTATCTTCCGGATGACTTGTTTGTCCAACAATGGGAACAGGTTACATATAAGAAAAGAGAGTTCGCTCCCGGAGATCAGGAAATTTTTACGGAAAAAGGAGAGCGCGTGCTTTCAAAATCTGAAAAGATTCTTGCGGATAAATTTTATATGATGGGGATTCCGTATCGATATGAATTTCCGCTGGAACTGTCGGGGATTGGTGTGATACATCCTGACTTCATGTTGTTGAATAAAAGAACCAGGAAAGAGTATTACTGGGAGCATCTGGGGATGATGGATAATTCAGAGTATTGTGTGAATGCTATTCGTCGGATTGAGTATTATGAAAAGAATAATATCTTTCCGGGTAAACAATTAATTCTGACCTGTGAAACAAAGTCAGTTCCCTTAAATATCAAGGTTGTGGAGACTATATTAGAGAAATTTTTGTGCTGATTTTGAAGAAATGAGTTTTTAAATGAAATAATGTGTGCAAATAAAAAAGTGTCTGTGACACTTTTTTACTTGTATCATATAATTGATAATAAGAGAATGTGAGAAAGGTAATAAATCTCAAAATGCCGGAAAAGCATAGGAAGATAACAGGGAATATAAATTGTGTACGGAGAAGACAGCAGAGAAGCAGATGTTTTTCCTGGATGCGATAATAGTAGCGGTTGGAGGAGAATCCTGAGGCTGTGCCCCGCCTGTCCTCTGTGCCTGTCTGCTCCACCTCTGAGCCATTTGTTTATTCTCTGCGCGTCTGCTCCGCTGGTGTGAAATCCGTATAAAACAGCCACACCGCGAAGATGGTCAGTGCAAGCCCAGCGCCCACGGCGATGTAAAAATTCAACGCGGTCGTCAGTTCGATCAGTTCAGAGTACCAGACCCCGATGATATTAAATACAATGTGCACGGGGATGGAATACTTGATTCCGCGTCCCCGGTGGCAGATGAACCCAAGAAATAATCCCATGACAAAAGCATAGATCCCCTGGATGAAATTGCCGTGGATCAGTCCGAAAAGCAGAGCCTGCCATACATTGGCTGCCCAGAAGGGAAGCGCGTGTCGGGCATAGCGGAAAGTGAGTCCGCGGAAAATAAGCTCTTCCACAATGGGAGCCAGGATGACAGAGTAGGCAATCAGCATGGGAGTGACATCATCGTATCCGGCTGTCTCCATCAGGGTATTGTAGGTGGTGAGCCAGTCCGGGCGGAGTGCGGAGATTACATGAACCACCAGCGTGGTCACATACTGCAGCCCGATTCCCAGAAACAGGATTGCCATGATCGTGTGGAACGAAAATCCGCGCGGGTATGCGCTTGACCTCCGGCCGCGGAACGGAGAGACAAAGGCCTTTCGGTACCAGCATCCGAAGACGAGAAGTGCCAGGCAGCCGTAGATCAGATTGGAGATCTGGCTGAAAGCAGTATCCGAGGCGGCATTGCTGAGCAGATTAAGAATTGTATTCAGGTCAAATCCGTTATCACCAATATTGCGGAATGCATATACAATCTCCATAGGGATCAGAACAATCACCTGAAGCAAAAGAAGGATCAGGCATGGAATAATACTTTTAAAAAAATAACCGATTTTACGCATGTTAAAACTCCTGGTGTGATAATTTTGGTTTCAGCCAGAAAAGTATATCACAGCAGGCGGCGGTATACAATCAGTACAATTCTTAAAATTATATTCAGAAATCTGACACTTCCTGAAATATTTTCGGGAAGTTATTTTAAATACATTAAATTTTGAATTATGCCGGAGGCGACTTTTTTAGTCTTAAGGTTAGACTTCTTTTTCCTCTTGTGCTATAGTTAACATAAATGTCGGTTTATCATACAGAAGGTTGACCGATGCTCTTCAAAAAGTAATTCAAAAAAGGGCACTTTGATGTGTCCTGGTTGAATTACTTTTTGAAGAGCACCGGTCAGCCGAATGAGTAGGAGAGAAAAATGTCCTTTGTCCATTTACACGTCCACACGGAGTACAGTCTTCTGGACGGTTCAAACAAGATAAGTGAATACGTGGAGCGTGTAAAAGAGCTTGGCATGAACGCTGCGGCGATCACAGACCACGGCGTGATGTACGGCGTAATTGATTTCTACCGCGCGGCGAAGAAGGCGGGGATCCGACCGATCTTAGGCTGCGAGGTCTATGTGGCGCCGGGTTCCCGCTTTGACCGGGAGCAGGGGCGGGGCGAGGATCGCTATTACCACCTGGTTCTGCTGGCGGAGAACAATACGGGTTATGCGAATCTGATGAAGCTGGTGTCCAAAGGTTTTGTGGATGGGTACTATTATAAACCCCGTGTGGATATGGAAATTTTAAACCAGTACCATGAGGGGATTATCGCGCTCTCAGCCTGTCTGGCCGGGGAGGTGCAGCGGTTTCTGACCCGCGGCATGTACGAGGATGCAAAACGGGCGGCTTACAAGTATGAGGAGTGCTTTGGCAAGGGGAATTTTTTCCTGGAGCTGCAGGACCACGGCATTGCGGAGCAGACACTGGTCAACCAGCAGCTGATGCGGATGCATGAGGAGACGGGCATTGATCTGGTAGCGACCAACGACGTCCATTATACCTTTGCTGAGGACGCGGAGCCCCACGACATCCTGCTCTGTCTGCAGACAGGGAAAAAGCTCAGTGACGAGGACCGGATGCGCTATGATGGCGGGCAGTATTATGTGAAATCCGAGGAGGAGATGCGGCGGTTGTTTGCCTATGCCCCCGAGGCGCTGGATAACACGCAGAAGATTGCGGACCGCTGTGAGGTGGAGATTGAATTTGGCGTCACGAAGCTGCCGCGGTTTGACGTGCCGGAGGGTTATACTTCCTGGGAATATTTAAATAAATTGTGCTACGAGGGGCTGGAGAGGCTCTATCCGGCGGACCGGATGCCGGAGCTGAAGCAGAAGCTGGAGTATGAGCTCGGCGTCATTCAGAAGATGGGGTATGTGGATTACTTCCTTATTGTATGGGATTTCATCCGCTATGCCAGAGAGCATGATATCATGGTCGGACCCGGCAGAGGAAGCGCGGCGGGCAGTCTGGTGGCCTATTCGCTTGGCATCACAAAGCTGGACCCCATCCGTTACAATCTCCTGTTTGAGCGGTTTTTAAATCCGGAGCGTGTATCTATGCCGGATATTGACGTGGATTTCTGCTATGAGAGACGGCAGGAGGTCATCGACTATGTCGTGCGGAAATACGGGAAGGACCGCGTGGTGCAGATTGTCACGTTCGGTACCCTGGCTGCGCGGAATGTAATCCGCGATGTGGGGCGGGTGATGGATCTGCCCTACGCCGTCTGCGATAAAATTGCAAAAATGATTCCCAACGAGCTGGGGATTACCATAGATAAAGCGCTGAATATGAATCATGAGCTGCGGGAGCTATATCAGTCAGATCCGGAGATCGGGAAGCTCATAGACATGGCGAAGCGGCTGGAGGGTCTGCCCCGCCACACTTCTATCCATGCGGCGGGTGTCGTCATCAGCCAGAAGTCGGTGGACGAGTATGTGCCGCTGTCCAGAGGCTCTGACGGTTCTATCACGACACAGTTTACCATGACGACGCTGGAGGAGCTGGGGCTGCTGAAGATGGATTTCCTGGGTCTGCGGACGCTGACTGTGATTCAGGACGCGGTGAGGAATGTGGAGACCACCCACGGAATCAGACTGGATATGGATGCCATTGATTACAATGACGCGGCGGTTCTCGCCTCTCTTTCCACCGGAAAATGCGACGGCGTGTTCCAGCTGGAGAGCGCGGGTATGAAAAGCTTCATGAAGGAGTTAAAGCCGCAGAGCCTGGAGGATGTGATCGCCGGAATTTCCCTGTACCGGCCGGGGCCGATGGATTTTATTCCGGCTTACATCCGCGGGAAAAATAATCCGGAATCCATCACCTATGATTGTCCGCAGCTGGAGCCGATCCTGGCACCTACTTACGGATGCATTGTCTACCAGGAGCAGGTGATGCAGATTGTCCGCGACCTGGCGGGTTATACGCTGGGGCGAAGCGATCTGGTCCGCCGTGCCATGTCCAAGAAAAAAGCGGATGTCATGGCCCGGGAGCGTCAGAATTTCGTCTATGGAAACGAGGAGGAGGGCGTCCCCGGCTGTATTGCCAACGGCATTTCGGAGCAAGTGGCAAACAAAATTTTCAATGAGATGACAGATTTTGCAAAGTATGCGTTCAATAAATCCCACGCGGCGGCTTATGCGGTGGTCTCCTATCAGACTGCTTATTTAAAGTATTATTATCCGGTGGAGTTCATGGCTGCGCTGATGACATCGGTCCTTGATAAATCGTCAAAAGTCTCCGAATACATTCAGGTGTGCCGGCAAATGGATATTTCCGTGCTTCCGCCGGATATCAACGAAGGGATGAGCGGCTTTTCCGTTTCCGGTTCTGCCATCCGTTACGGCCTGTCGGCGATCAAGAGTGTGGGACGGCCGGTCATTGATTCCATCATTGAAGAGCGCAGCGCAGGCGGCCTGTTCCGTTCCCTGGAGGATTTCATTGAGCGCATGGCGGGAAAAGAGGTGACGCGCCGAGCAATCGAGAATTTTATCAAAGCAGGAGCTTTTGACGGGCTCGGCGGCAACCGGCATCAGTTTATGATGGTTTACAGCTCCATCCTGGATTCTGTCAACCAGGAACGGAAGCACTCTATGGCAGGACAAATATCGCTTTTTGATCTGGTCGGCGAGGAGGAGAAAGCCCGTTATGAGATTCGTCTGCCGGAAGTAGACGAGTTCCCGAAAGAGGAGATGCTCGCCATGGAAAAGGAGGTCCTCGGCATCTATGTCAGCGGACATCCGCTGGAAGAGTATGAGGAAAAATGGCGGAAAAATATCACGCATGTGACAGGCGATTTCCTCCTGGATGAGGAAACCGGTGAGGTGCGTGTCCGCGATGGCGAGCAGGCGATGATCGGAGGCATGATTGCGGGGAAGACGATCAAATATACGAAGAAAAATCAGACGATGGCGTTTCTGACCATCGAAGATATTTACGGTACCGTCGAGGTGATTGTCTTTCCGCAGAGTTATGAGAAGTACAACCGGATGCTGAACCCGGATGACAAGGTTTTTATCCGCGGCCGCGTGTCGGTGGAGGAGGATAAGAACGCGAAGCTGATCTGCGAGCAGATTTATTCCTTTGATGATGCGAAGCGGGAACTCTGGATACAGTTCCCGACTATGGAGGCGTACAAATCCATGGAAGCGGAGGTGTTTGCGCTTCTTGGTCAGTCCGACGGTCAGGATCAGGTGGCGTTTTATGTGGCAAACCCGCGCGCTGTCCGAAAGCTGGGGCCCAATATGGGGGTTTCGGCGGACCGGGAGCTGATTTCGGCGCTGGGTGTAAAACTTGGTGAAAAAAATGTCAAAGTTTTGGAAAAACGGATTGAAAAATAAGTGAGAAAGTATTAAACTAGATGCGATAGTGATATAGATAGGAAAGGAAGGATTTTCTGTTATGACAAGAAATGTTATCGCAGGACAGTCGGGAGGACCGACCGCAGCGATCAATGCAAGTCTTGCGGGAGTTTATCTCACCGCCAAAGAGTGCGGAGCAAAAACCGTTTACGGTATGCTCAATGGTATCCAGGGCCTGCTGGAGGGAAGATATATCGACCTCTCCGAGCATGTAAAGGACGGACTGGATGCGGAACTGTTAAAGAGAACCCCGTCTTCATTCCTGGGTTCCTGCCGTTATAAACTGCCGGCAGCTGAGGGCAACGAGGAAGTTTATAAGAAAGTGTTTGCAACCCTGGCTGAACTGGATACCGAGGTGTTTATTTATATCGGCGGAAATGACTCCATGGATACGATCAATAAGCTGTCCCAGTATGCGCAGAGCATCGGAAGCGAGATTCGCTTTATCGGTTGCCCGAAGACCGTGGACAATGACCTGGCTCTGACTGATCACACACCGGGATACGGCAGCGCGGCAAAATATATTGCAATTTCCATGAAAGAGCTGATCCGCGACAGCTTTACCATCGACTTTAAGCAGGGTATGTGCACAATCGTGGAGATTATGGGCCGGAACGCCGGATGGCTGACCGGGGCGGCGGCGCTGGCGAAAGACGAGGACTGCCAGGGACCGGATCTGATTTATCTGCCGGAGATTCCTTTTGACATCGAGGCGTTCAAGGCGAAGGTAAAAGATCTTCTCGCAAAGAAAGTTTCCGTTGTCGTGGCGGTATCTGAGGGCATTCACACGGCGGACGGCACCTATGTATGTGAGCTCGGCAACAGCGTAGATTTTGTCGACGCGTTCGGACACAAGCAGCTTTCCGGTACGGCTTCTTATCTGGCCGGATATATTGCAAATGAGTTTGGCTGCAAGACCCGTGCAATCGAGTTTTCCACGCTGCAGCGTGCAGGTTCCCATGTAGCTTCCCTTACAGATATTTCGGAAGGTTTTGAGGCAGGAAAGGCAGCGATCAAAGCAGCGGACGAGGGCAAGACAGGCCTGATGGTTGTCTTTGAGAGAACTTCCCAGGATCCGTACAAGTGCGGCACCGCTCTTCGCGATGTGAACAAGATCGCGAACGACGAGAGAGTTGTTCCGAGAGAGTGGGTCAATGAGGACGGCGATTATGTGACCGACGAGTTCATCGCTTACGCGAAGCCGCTGATTCAGGGAGAGCTTGCTCCTATCATGGTGAACGGTCTTCCGAGACATCTGGCTGTGCCGGACGGACTGAGAGAGAGATAAAGGAAACAGGAGACCATTCAGAACAAGTGTTACGCTATTGCTGCTGTTCTGAACTGTTATAAAAAATAAAAGGAGGATTTTATCATGGGATTAGTTACCACAACTGAAATGTTTCAGAAGGCTTACAACGGCGGTTATGCCATCGGCGCTTTCAATGTAAACAATATGGAGATCGTGCAGGGTATTACAGAGGCAGCCGGAGAGCTGAACAGCCCGGTGATCCTTCAGGTTTCCAAGGGAGCCCGCGCCTATGCGAACCACACTTACCTGGTGAAGCTGGTAGAGGCTGCCATCATTGAGAACCCGGATATCCCGATCGCTCTTCATCTGGATCACGGCGACAGCTTTGAACTTTGCAAGAGCTGCATTGACGGCGGATTTACCTCCGTTATGATCGACGCGTCATCCAAGCCTTTTGATGAGAATATTGAGCTGACAAAGAAGGTCGTAGAGTACGCACATGCACACGGCGTGGTTGTCGAGGCTGAGCTCGGCACACTGGCCGGTGTTGAGGATGAGGTATGTGTGGAAGCCGGCAAAGAGATGTACACCCGTCCGGAAGAGGTAGAGGAGTTCGTATCCCGGACAGGCTGTGATTCCCTGGCGATCGCCATCGGAACCTCCCACGGCGCATACAAGTTCAAACCCGGCACAAAGCCTCAGCTTCGTTTTGACGTTCTGGAGGAGTGCACCAAGAGACTTCCCGGATTCCCCATCGTTCTTCACGGTTCCTCTTCTGTACCGCAGGAGTTTGTTGAGATGGTGAACCAGTACGGCGGAAATATGCCGGGAGCAATCGGTGTTCCGGAAGAGCAGCTGCGTCATGCCGCTGAGCTCTCCGTCTGCAAGATCAATATCGACTCCGATATCCGTCTTGCCATGACAGGCAACATCCGCAAATATTTTGCGGAGCATCCGGATCACTTTGACCCCCGCCAGTATTTAAAGCCGGCTCGTCAGTCTGTAAAAGACATGGTTGCCCACAAGATTATCAATGTTCTGGGCAGTGCAGGAAAAGCTGCGGACATGACAAAGTAATTTGCTGTTCCCGCATAAGCAATTCTGATACGCGTAAGCGGATTGAGGAGCCTGTGCAGCAGGCGAGAATTTCGCATGGAGTGTGGAGAGCCGCGAATTGTAACAGTACGGTATGTAAGCCTCCGCTTTCCCGATAGAGAGAGCGGAGGCTTTTTAAAACTGATCGTTTTTGTAAGAGCATTATTTTTAATCTCGGGGACTTATCCGTCTGAAATGGAGTGTTATACGGACGAAAAAGCAAGAATAGCGGATCTAGTCCGTACAGGATGTAAAAGCATACGGACGAAAAAGCAGGAATGGCGGATTTAGTCCGTACAGAAAGTAAAAATATACGGACGAAAAAACAGGAATAACGGATTTAGTCCGTATAGAACGTAAAATATAGGAGCAGTCAGCGACAGGAGGATTGGCTATGGGAAAAGAAGTACAGACAATCGGTGTACTGACCAGCGGCGGCGATGCGCCGGGCATGAATGCGGCCATCCGTGCGGTGGTCCGGGAAGCCCTTGCAAAAGGGAAAAAGGTAAAGGGAATTCTGCGTGGATACGCGGGACTGCTGGATGAGGATATCATTGACATGAATGCCCAGAGTGTTTCCAACATCCTCCAGCGCGGCGGCACGATTCTGGAGACGGCCCGGTGCCTGGAGTTTTGCACGGAGGAAGGGCAGCAGCGCGGCGCGGAGGTCTGCAGGAAGCAGGGCATCGACGGCATTGTGGTCATCGGCGGCGACGGTTCGTTCCGGGGAGCGCAGAAGCTGGCTGCGCACGGTATCAACACCATCGGAGTTCCGGGCACGATCGATCTGGACATTGCCTGTACCGATTATACCATCGGCTTTGACACGGCGGTAAATACGGCGATGGATGCCATTGATAAGATCCGCGATACGGCCTCCTCGCACCAGCGCTGCAGTATCATTGAGGTGATGGGGCGCCATGCAGGCTATATTGCTCTGTGGTGCGGTCTGGCTAACGGTGCGGAGCAGGTGCTGATTCCGGAGAAATATGACTACGATGAGCAGAAGATTGTGGATGATATCATAGCTAACCGGAAGCGGGGAAAGCGGCACTATATCATCATCAATGCGGAAGGGATCGGACACTCGACCTCCATGGCGCGACGGTTTGAGGCGGCTACGGGAATGGAGACCCGGGCGACGATTCTGGGTCACATGCAGAGAGGCGGCAGCCCGACCTGTAAAGATCGTGTGTACGCTTCCACGATGGGAGCCATGGCGGCGGATCTGCTCTGCGAGGGCAAGAGCAATCGTGTGGTGGCATACAAGGACGGTCAGTTTGTGGATTTTGATATCGATGAGGCGCTGGCCATGCAGAAGGATTTTTCTGAGTACCAGTACGATCTGGCGGGAAGAATCTAAATGAGGTTTGAGGATTGCAGGATAAGTGAGATATAAGTGAGACATAAGAGATAGGAAATCTCGGATTTCCGTGATCGAACTTATACAACGTAGGAAATCTTCGATTTCCGTAGTCGAACTTATGCATAGCTATCGAACTTATGCTGTGCAGCAACCCGTAGGTATCATCATCAGTAAAGGATCATGATAATACAAGGATAACAGGTGACGCGCATATGATCACAAGCACCGGCAACGCGCAGGTCAGGAATATCGTTCAGTTAAAAAAGAAAGCAAAAGAGCGCAAAAAGCAGAATCTTTATGTAGTGGAAGGCGTGCGGATGTTTTCCGAGGCGCCGGCAGATCAGATTGAGAGTATCTATGTCTCTGCTTCCTTTGCGTCCAATACAAAAAATATTGCGTTGCTGCGCGGGAAGAAGTGTGAAGTTCTTGCAGATTCCGTGTTTGAATATGTCTCGGATACCAGGACGCCCCAGGGGATTCTGTGCCTGGTGCGGATGAAAGAATATCGCCTGGATGATGTGCTGCGCAGATCCGGCGTTTCTGCTTCCGGCAGGACAATACGGAGCGGTGAGGCGGAAAAAACAGGCATGGTCTCCGGCAATAAAATGCCTTCGGCCGGTCTCTGGCTCATTCTGGAGAATCTACAGGATCCCGGCAACCTGGGTACGATGTTTCGCACAGGGGAGGGCGCGGGGATTGCCGGAGTGATTATGGATCGCACGACAGCGGACATTTATAATCCCAAGACAATTCGCTCCACGATGGGGAGTGTTTTCCGTGTGCCTTTTTACATTACGGACGATCTGCAGGAGACGGTGCGGCAGATGAAAATTTATGGCATACGGATTTTTGCTGCGCATCTGGAGGGCAGCAGTGTCTATGATGCGCAGGATTACACGGGTGATGCCGCTTTTCTGGTCGGAAATGAGGGAAATGGGCTGTCGGAGCAGGCGGCAGGCCT
>JAJQCB010000008.1:35764-50856 GCA_021203005.1 Clostridiales bacterium
TCAGGCAGTTGTGTGCTTTGCAGACTGTCTCCGCGAGAAGCCGGCAGATTTCTTCATCTTTGTGTCCGACGGCATTGACGACGGAAGAGGTGGCGCTGATTGTCCCGTCCCCGGTCAGGGAAGGACGGGGAACGCTCATGACCATGCAGCCGATGTGGGGTGCGGTTCCGCCGGTGAAAAGCAGGTGGATGTCTTTTCCAACCCGCTTCATTTCTATTTCCATGGAAACACCAAAGGAAAGTTCTTTCCGGATTGTGGTAGTTTGTCTGTTGATATCCGCCATGATTTATTCCCCCGAAATCAATAATTGTGTAATCTGCATTATCGTACGTACGCCGCAGCAGGCGCGAAATATTATTCTGAACAATTACGATAATTCAACTTTACTATTCCGATGAAAAAAAATCAATATAAAAGCTCATCGTATTTTATAATCGAGGTTTAATACGGGTGCACGAAGAAATATGCCATTCCTCAAAAGCGTGCAATTTCACAAAAAACAGGAACGGAATGTTTCTGTTTTAGAATCATTCGGGACAGGAAAAGAATTGATTATACGCGGAGCATTTTGTAGAATGATAGGAAACAAAGGTTTCTTTGAAGAAAATGGAACTAAAGTTTTTCGCCTTTGTATAAAAAATGCGATATGCGATAAGCGGGCGTGACAGGAGACAAGGTTATGGAAAAAAGACGGATTGTTGTGGCGGCCACCGGGGCCAGCGGATTTCCCATATTGGAGGCGGTTTTAAGGCTGCTTCGTCAGGACGGAAGCCTGGAAGTGCATCTGATCCTGAGCGACAGTGCGAAGCTGACGCTAAAGCATGAAACGGATCACCCGGCGGAAGAAATCGAGCGCTATGCGGATTTCGTTTATCAGCCTGACGAAATCTGGGCAGGACCGGCCAGCGGTACATTTCGGACAGAGGGGATGCTGATCGTGCCCTGCAGCATGAAAACCGCGGCGGGGATTCACAGCGGCTATGCGGAAAATCTGATTCTGCGGGCGGCGGATGTGACAATCAAGGAACAGCGTACTCTGGTTCTGGCGGCGCGGGAGACGCCTCTTTCTGCCATTCATCTTAAGAATCTGCACGAACTGTCGATGCTGCCGGGGGTGCGCATCATCCCGCCGATGATGACATTTTATAATCAGCCGAAAAGTATAGAAGACATGGTTTATCACACGGCGGCTAAGCTTGTGGAACCGTTCGGCGTCGAAGCGAAATCTTATTGCCGGTGGACCGGCGATGAAATATAGTGATGATACCAGGGTCAAAATAAGATATTAGTGAGATAAGAAATCTCTGATTTCTGTGATCGAACTTATACAACGTAGCCAATTTTAAATTTGCGTAATCGAACTTATGCACAGCTGGTCATGAACGGAGCGCTTGCGGTTCGGTTCATGACTTTGGGACCCCGGTTTGTATCATCATATAATTCCAGAATCGGGCTGTCCCTGTGGATGCAGGGGCGGCTTTTTTTCGTGCTGCAACGACAGAGAGCGGGGGCGCCGGCTGAATCGGGATTGCAGTCAGATCCTCGTGAGAAAAGATCTGAAAACTCTTTTCGGGAAGCAGACTGACGCCTTCTCCGGCGGAAATTGCACCAATGATGGATTCCATACGTGCCGTACGCAGGATATTCGGTCGCGTGTCAGATTTTTCGAATAATTTCATGCATAATTGATGGATGGATGTGTATGGTTTCATCAAAATAAAATGTTCTTCCGCGAGATCGCGCAGGGACAGAGACTCTTTTTTCGCGAGCGGGTGGCTGCACGGAAGGATGGCGGCGAGCCTGTCCTCAGCCAGAGAGAAAATGTGATATTTTTCCGGGGAGAACATGGAACTGCGCGCAATGATCAGGTCATAGCCTCCGGTGTCCAGACCGTGCATTAATTCCGTTTCCTCTACTTCGTCAAGAGTCATGATAATCTGCGGATGCTGCCTTGCAAATTCTCCGAACAGAGGAGTCAGCCCATATTGAGACAAAATCGGAAGCGTCCCGATTCTCAGCTGCTGGCGGGTCTGCTCGCGGTACTGCTGTACGCGAAGCATGGACTGCCGGTATTGTGCGAAGAGAGCAATGGCTTCCTTATAAAACAACTGACCGCCCTCGGTGAGAACGGCGGAGCGCCCGCTGCGGTCAAAAAGCGGCAGATCCAGATCCCGTTCCAGTTTCATGATCTGTTTGGAGAGTGCAGACTGCGTCATGTTTACAGATTCCGCTGCGTCAAAAAAAGTGTTTTGTTCCACCGCTGCGATAAAGCATTCCAACTGGTCAAAGGTCATGTCCATATCCTCTTTTCATTCCATTCCGGAATCTATTATAGCGAAAGCAGAATTGATACACAAGGGGGAAAATCCTATACTTAAGAAAATTAATTGTGTTGCCTTATTGACGGATGCGAAAAGGTATGCAATGAGAATAATAAATTTTACAAGGAGAGGGATAAGTATGGCAAACAATGTAAACGACTTGAGAAGTGTCCTGGATTTTCTGCGGACGATGCCGGGGCAGCTGGCGGAGACGGATGTGGAGGTCGACCCGATGGCGGAGATTTCCGGGGTTTACCGTCACGTGGGAGCGGGCGGCACGGTGATGCGCCCGACGAAAGAGGGACCTGCCATGGTCTTTCACAATGTCAAGGGGCATCCGGATGCCAGCGTGGTGATCGGTCTGCTGGCCAGCCGCAGGCGTGTCGGCGCGCTGCTGGACTGTGATCCGAAAAAGCTTGGATTTTTGCTGAAGGACAGTGTGCAGCATCCGGTGAAGCCGGTGGAGATTCCGCGGGAGCAGGCAAAGTGCCAGGAGGTCGTGCATCTGGCGACTGATCCTGACTTTGATATCCGGAAACTGGTGCCTGCGCCGACAAATACGCCGGAGGACGCCGGTCCCTACATCACCATGGGAATGTGCTATGCGACCAGCCCGGAGACGGGAACTTCCGATGTGACGATTCATCGGATGTGCCTGCAGAGTAAGGATGAGATTTCTATCTTTTTCCAGCCGGGAGCGCGGCATATCGGGCACTTTTTTGAACTGGCGGAGCAGAGAGGGGAGCCGCTACCGATTTCCGTTTCCATCGGTGTGGATCCGGCGATTGAGATTGCGTCCTGTTTTGAGCCGCCCACAACGCCGCTCGGCTATGATGAACTGCAGGCCGCGGGCGCGATCCGGAAAAAACCGGTGGAGCTGGTGAAATGTCTGACCATCAATGAGCGCGCGATCGCCAACGCGGAGTATGTCATCGAGGGCGAGGTGCTGCCGGGTGTGCGGATGCGGGAGGATATAAATTCCAATACCGGAAAGGCCATGCCGGAATTTCCGGGATACAACGGTCCCGCGAATCCGGAGCTGCCGGTGATCAAAGTCAAAGCCGTGACGACACGGAGGAACCCGATCATGCAGACCTGCATCGGACCGTCCGAGGAGCATGTTTCCATGGCGGGGATTCCGACGGAGGCAAGCATCCTGGCGATGGTGGACAAGGCGATGCCGGGCAAGTGCCTGAATGTGTACAACGCATCTTTCGGCGGAGGCAAATACGTGACCATTATGCAGTTTAAAAAATCTGTGCCGTCCGATGAGGGGAGACAGCGGCAGGCCGCATTGCTGGCGTTTTCCGCTTTTGCGGAGCTGAAGCATGTAATCCTGGTGGATGAGGATGTGGATATTTTTGACATCAATGATGTCATGTGGGCGATGACCACCCGGTTTCAGGCGGATCTTGACCTGATCACAATTCCGGGCGTCCAGTGCCACCCGCTGGATCCGTCCAACGGCCCTGAGTATGCGTACAATCTGCGCACGCGGGGCAATGCATGCAAAGCGATTTTTGATTGCACCGTGCCGTTTGATCAGAAAGACCGTTTTGAGCGGGCGAAGTTTATGGAAGTGGACGCGGAGAAGTGGCTGCAGGACTAAAGAATGGCGGTGATAGATGGACGGGCTGCGGCGAGGACTTTTGAGCTGTGCTACTTACAGATTTCTCTATGAAATGGGAAGTTGTACAATAAATTCAGAAGTAGTATGGAACTGTAGTATAGAAGATTTCGAAATGAATATGAGGAGAAAACCATGTTACAATTTGACGAAAACAATTACAACGACGAGGAACTGACACTGGAGGGTATCACGATCCGTTTTCGCGCCTTCCGCCACCTGATGTATGTGGAGAATCCGAAAGATGTGGAGCACCAGCAGATGAACATTTTTGTCCCGCTGGACTACTATGAGGGAAAAAGCATCAACGGCTATACGCTGGAGACTGCGCCGACCTTTATGCCCAACCTGGTGGGCGGTTATATGCCGGGCGAGCAGAACAATCCCGGATATGAGATGTGGGGACCGAAGAAGTTAAATTCTGCCTTTTTCGCGCTGGCGCACGGGTATGTAGTGGCGACGCCGGCTCTGCGCGGCAGGATATTAAAGGACGCGGAAGGGCACAATGTCGGCAAAGCTCCGGCCGTGATCACGGACTACAAGGCGGCGGTCCGTTACCTGCACTATTTCAGCGATAAGCTTCCGGGCGACCAGGAAAAAATCATCACCAACGGCACCAGCGCCGGTGGAGCGATTTCTTCAGTGGTCGGTGCGACGGGCAATCATCCGGATTACGAGGCCTATCTGAAAGAGGCAGGTGCGGCGGACGCGCGGGATGATATCTTTGCGGCGTCCTGTTATTGCCCGATTACCAATCTGGATCACGCGGATCCTGCTTACGAGTGGGAGTTTCAGGGAGTTAACGATTACCACCGCATGAACATGTCCATGGATGAGGGCGGCCGCCCTGCTTTTTCCCCGGACGACGGCGATATGAATGAGGTTCAGATTAAGGCTTCCGGCGAGGAGGCAAAGCTGTTTGCCGGTTACCTCAACAGCCTGGAGTTAAAGGATGAGGAGGGCAATCTGCTGACATTGGATTCAGACGGGAACGGATCATTTAAAGACTATATGATGGGTGTTGTCCTTGCCTCCGCGCAGCGCGCGATGGACAGTGGTGTGGATGTTTCCGAAAAGACCTGGCTGACGACGGAAAACGGAAAAGCGATTGCCATGGATTTTGACGCTTACGTCCGCGACATCACCAGAATGAAGACAGCCCCGGCGTTTGACGATCTGACGATGGACAGCCCGGAGAACGACCTCTTCGGAACGGAGACAGAGGACTGCCGCCACTTTACCGCATACAGCTATGAAAACAGCCTGGTGGGCGGCAAGAGAGCGGACGAGCAGATTGTGAAACTGATGAACCCCATGTACTATATTGACGACGCACAGGCGACAAAAGCGCCGCACTGGCGGATCCGCCACGGTGAGTGCGACAGGGATTCCTCCCTGGCGATTTCCGCGATGCTCACGCTGAAGCTGCGCAATGCGGGTTACCCGGTGGATTACCATTCTCCGTGGGACACGCCGCATGCCGGGGATTATGACCTGGAGGAGCTGTTCGCGTGGATTGATGGAATCTGCAAGTAGACGGGTTCAGGTATTGACGGATTCGTTTACCGAAAGTGACAGAGATGTCGTTTCCTTTCGGAAAGTGGTTTTTCAGCGACGTGATGATTCCATTATTTTTTCACTATTTTTACACTAAATTTCACTATGCGGAACACTCTTCCGGTAAAGTAAAAAATAAAAGTACAATAGCAGTCTTTTTTTTGTAAGTACAATAGCAGTCTTTTTTTAATGTATTGTCTGTGCCGATCATTTCTGTTATCATTAGAGTGATTTGGATATGTACGGAGTATTGTGATAGAATCTGACCTGGGAGGACAGAAAGATTAAAGCTAACGTAATTATTCTTAATCAGGCTTGAAAATGCTGTGGGTTTGCCTTGTGGGTGCATTTTCTCGCTGAATAATCACAAATAATGGGGGAGAAAAGGAGGGGTACGATGTACCAGACAGTGAAAGGCTGGCTGAAGACCAGCGGCCGTATTTTTGTCAATGAGGATGGCCAGGAGATTCTGCTGCGCGGCATGGGCGTTGCGAACTGGCTGAATCCGGAAGGCTTTTTATTTGGAGGAGCGCCGTTTGGAGGCGTGATGGGGCGGTTTGCCCGTTCCGCTGAGTTTGACCGGGGGCGCACGATGGATCAGTTTATCGCGGAGCTTTGCGGTTCGGCTTATCAGAAGAAATTCTGGAGCGAGTGGGAGAAGCGTTACTTTGCTGAGGAAGACATCCGGGCGATGAAGGAGCAGGGCTTTAATTCTGTCCGCCTGCCGCTGGACGCGCGCCTGATTCTTGAGGAGGAACCCGGCTATCATTTTAAGGAAGAGCATCTGACCATGCTGGATCACATTCTTGACCTGTGTGAACAGTATGGGCTTTATGTGATCATGGATCTGCACGCGGCTACTGCCGGGCAGAGCGCGGTTTCCTGTGACAATGGCGTGGACAACCAGCCGCATCTCTTTCTCGACGAGGAGGGTGAGGAACGGACCATCCGTTTATGGGAGGAGCTGGCGGCCCGCTGGGCAGACCGCTGGATCATTGCAGGATATGATCTGTTGAATGAGCCGATTGCTTTACCGATGTTTGATTATCTGGTACCGGAATTAAAGAGCTTTTATGACCGCTTGGTGCAGGCAATCCGTGTGGTGGATCAGCGGCATATTCTGTTTATTCAGGGAAATCGCTTCGCCGGACGTCTTGATATTTTTGATCATGATTATGATCCGGAATATCATAACTGGGCGATTACGACACATTGCTATGAGACCTTCCCGGATCTGGCGCTGTTCGGACCGATTCTGGCAAAGAGTGCGGAGCTCAATGTGCCGGTCTGGATGGGAGAGTGCGGGGGCAGCGATCCGAAAAATCCCGCCGTGGGAAATGCCTGGATGGCGGCGTTTTTTGAGGCGCTGATGGAATATCATATCAGCTATAATATCTGGTGCGCCAAGGCGCTGGACGGTGTGGACGCAGCATATACATTTTCTTTTGATGGACCGGATTCGCAAGGGTGGCAGCAGGTCGTGGACTACTGCGGAAAGGGCGGTGCGAAGCCGGGATATGCGAAAGCGGCCGCCGTCTTTGACGAGCTTCTGGAAAATATCCGCTTTGAAAACTGCTCGGAGCAGAAAGACCGCGTGGCGGCTATGCTCCGCCGTCCCGGTATCTGTGTGCCTGCATCTGCTTACGATACTGACAGTGAGCACCGCGGCTCCTGGCCTTATGCTTTGTACTGCGGATTCCGACGGGAAGACCGGATGCATCTGATCTATGAGCCCGGGTATGTGCCCAATGACCTGGGCGGCCTGGCGATGATGAACCCGAATCCGGTCAAATACGGCGACTGGCCGCACATCTGGCTGCAGCTGGATGAGGGCGACGCGGCGTCCTACTCAGTTCGCGAGGCGGAAAAAGAAGTTCCGGTGAGATTGCAGATCTGCGGGGCGGCAGGGGCGAAAATCCGCGTGTCCGCAGACGGAAAAATTCTCTATGAGGGCGGCGTGCCGGAGAGCGAAAAGCCGGAACCGCTGGATGTGGGAACGGCAGATGCCGGAGAGCGGGTTGTGGTTACCGTGGAGGCCGTGAGCGGTAATGTAACAGTTAAGGAGATAGAATTTTTGTAATTATGACGACGGCTTTTTCTGTATTTATCCTAAGAAAGATGCGGGAGGAACAGTTAAGAAGCGGAGGCAGGAAGGAGAGACAAAAAATGAATAACAGCAAACCAATTGAGTGGATTACGGAAATCGGAGAATCACTGGGGCATAAAATGGCGAGATTTTTCTGCCTGGCGGCAGCAGTCGCCCTGATTATCGTTTTCCTGGGAGCGCCGTATCTGGCTTTGATCATCGCCGGGGTCGTGTTTCTCCTTCTCTTTTTTGTGTTGAATCTCCGCGCGTTTGTGGAATATGATTTTATGTATTTTGCCGAGGAGCTGCGGATCGTTGTAATCTACAACCAGAGACGCCGCAAAAAGAAAATGGTGATCAAGCTGTCGGATATGCAGTATATGGTTAAAAAGATAGAGCCGGGAAGTGACACGATATATTGTTGTGCCCGGCGGGACGAGGGAAATACCTATACGCTGGCATGCAACCAGGAGGGGCGGAGGATGAATCTGGTACTGCAGCCGGATCCCGCGTTTGTGGAGGAACTGCAGCATAGACGGCTGGTGAGGTAACTTTAAGCGCGTGGTAAGTCTGGCGAATCTCAATCGTGGAGTGTGATTTGCGAGGAGACAGACCGTGTTATTTGACGGAGACAGAAGAGTCCATGTCCATTACATTGCTTTTACTAAAACAGAATCTGATCATGATGCTGTATCTGATCGTCGGCTATTTTCTTTTTAAGAAAAAGCTGGTGGGGACGCAGGGGAGCGCGGATATCGGGCGCATGCTGCTCTATATCGTTATGCCCTGTGCGATTATCAATTCCTGCCTGGAAGAGTTCTCCCTGGAAAAGCTGGAGGGGCTGGCTGTTTCTTTTCTGGCAGCCCTGTTTGCGTTGCTGCTCGCTATCGTAGTCAGCCGTCTTACCTTTTCCAAAGAACGCGGTATTGAGCGGTTTGGCACTGCATTTTCCAACGCCGGATTTATCGGGATTCCCCTGGTGCAGATGACACTGGGCGAGGAGGCTGTTTTCTATATCGCTTCGTTTGTCGCGCTGCTCAATATTCTGCAGTGGACCTATGGCGTGGTTACCATGAGCGGCGACAGAAGTACGATTTCTCCGAAAAAAATCGCGACCAATCCCATTGTCATAAGTTTTGTGATCGGGATACTCCTGTTTGTGCTGCCGGTATCGCTTCCGGATGCAATCTCCGGAGTGATCGGTACAGTTGCCTCCATGAACGGGCCGTTGGCCATGATCGTCCTCGGCACTTATCTGGCGCAGTGTCAGCTCCGCACGCTTTTTACGGATAAGATGGTGTATCGCAGTGCGCTGATCCGCTTGCTTGTCATTCCGCTGCTTACGATATTGATCCTTATGCCGTTCCCGGAAAAATATGAGACGCTGAAATTTACGATACTGATCGCGGCAGCCGCTCCCATCGGTTCGAATGTGGCAATTTTCGCGCAGCTGTACCATGCCGATTATACGCAGGCGGTCAGAGAGGTCTGTGTGACTACGATTTTCAGTATCCTGACAATGCCGCTCGTGATCGCGGTGGCAAATTATGTATTATGAGGAGGATAACTATGGACCCGATTATGGATTATATGAAAATGGAGCAGGCACAGAAAATTGATCGTTACCGGATTCTGAATGAGACCGCAAGAAAAGGGGAGACATTGTTTACCGGTTCTTCCCTGATGGAGCAGTTTCCGATTCAGGAGCTGATGATGGACGAAGGGATGACGCAGGTCATCTATAACCGCGGCGTGGGCGGTTTTACCACGGCGGACATGCTGCAGAATATGGAGGAGCAGGTGTTCGGCACGGAGCCTTCCCGTATCTTTATCAATATTGGTACGAATGATATTTCCGACGCATCGCGCAGTTTTGAGGAAGTGCTGGCCGATATGCTGGAGAACTATGAGAAGATATTGACGCAGATGAAAGAGCGTCTGCCGGAAACAGAGGTTTACATGATGGCGTACTATCCGGTCAATGAGACGGACAGGCTTGCTCCCGGAGAATGGGCGAAGACGATGTTTGTCAACCGGAACAATCAGAATCTTCCGAAAGCAAACGCCGCAGTGGAGCAGCTTGCCGCGAAGTTTGGGTATCATTATATCGATGTCAATGATGGCCTAACCGATGAGCGTGGCATGCTCAAAGCGGAGTATACCATTGAGGGCGTGCATATGTACGCCAACGGATACCGGGTGGTGCTGGAGAACATGAAGAAATACCTGTAAAGATTTGACGCAGGTTTTTCGTAATCGTTTAAGAAGATGTCGCGAATAACCTGTGAATCAGGAGTCAGATTCTTCTGTTCGATATAGCGGTATTATAAAGACTGGAATAATTCCAGAAACTGATTACAAATGGCAGACACGGGTTGAAGCGGATTGGTCGCCAGATACAGAGTGCGCGGTTTGATCGCGGTCTGGGTCTTAATCTGTTTTAGCTCGCCGTCTGCGATTTTTTTGTCTACAAAATTTTCCGGCAAAATTCCGATGCCGAGATTCTGCTCCACAAGCGGAAGCACCAGCCCGGTGCTTCGCACCGTAAATTTCGGGGTGAATAATACGTTATATTCCAGAAACCATTGTTCGATATAGTCGCGGACGCTGTTTCCTTCTTCTACAGCGATCAGGGGGTAGGAGGCCAGGTCGGCCGGATCGTAAGTTCGGTCAAAATCCATGGGAAAAGCCGGCGGTATTGGCCTGAAAACTTATATTTTATATGGAAAGGGCATCCCGGAGGGCTGCAGTCTTCCGGTGATCCTGCAGCGTTCGCCCTATGTTCACTTAATGGATATGTATCTTCTGCATGGAAAAAACCTGGCGCAGCGAGGTTTTATCTATATTCTTCAGTTCTGTCGTGGAACCGGGCAGTCCGAAGGAGAGTGGGAACCGAATGTTAACGAACGGCAGGACGGTTTGGATACATTAAACTGGCTCCAGAATGAACCGTGGGTGAAAAATATCGGATACTGGGGCAACTCTTATCTCGCGCTGACAGGCTGGTGCATGGCGGACGCTGTACCATCGAAAGTAAAAGGTATGTACCTTAGCGTGTATGGCACAGACCGGTTTACATCGGCATACTCCAAAGGAATGTTCCGGCACGATGTGCTGACCTCATGGGCGATGGAAATGTGGGATATCGCCTGGAGATTGCAGAAAGGCTCCCGAATCCGGGTGGATATCTCATCCTCGGATTTCCCTCAGTATTCCATTCATTCGAATTACGCGGGTATCTGGTCCAGACAGGAGAAGACCCGGGTGGCGCATCAGGTGATTCACTGCGGCGGCACTTACGCTTCCCGGCTGGAAATCCCGGTGTTGGATGAAGGGGATTGAGCCGCACATTCAGGTATGAATTTTATATAAGAGTGCAGATTTGGAAAAAAGAGACCGGCGTCCGGCGGAGAAAAGCTGGATACCGGTTCTCTTTCTTTCAAAAACTGTCTTTTTGTGTAAATTATGCCTGACTCAAAATTGCCTTTTTGTGCGAAAGAAAATGGATTATACTATTGCATAAAACGATTGCTTTTTTTATACTGGATAGCAGGACAGCATTTGGGGTTGAAATAATATATGTGGAGGTAACTATGAAGCTGAGAAAAAGAGGATATGTCGGAGTGCTGACAGCGAGTGTGTCGGAGCGGGAAGTAAAAAACGCGGTGCTGGCGCGCCGGGCGGCTGCGGAAGGTTTTGTGCTTTTGAAAAACGAAGATCATCTGCTCCCGCTGAAAAAGGGCAGTAAAATAGGTCTGTACGGCGCCGGTGCGGTAAAAACCATCAAAGGGGGAACGGGCTCCGGTGATGTGAATAACCGTCAAAGCGTCAGTATCCGGGAAGGACTGACCGGCTGCGGATTTCAGATAACGGAGCCCAGCCGGAAGTGGATGGATGCCTATGAAATATGTTATGATCAGGCGCGTGAGGACTGGAAGAAAGAGATTTTCCGCAAAGTAGAGGAAGAGTATGACGGCAACTTTTTCGCCGGGTATTCTGCTACAGCGTTTACCGTACCCTGCGGTGATCCGATTGACGAGGCAGCTGCGCAGGCGGACGGTGCGGACACGGCGATTTTTGTGCTGTCGCGCATCGCGGGGGAGAATGCGGACCGCAAGGACATCCCGGGTGACTATTACGTGACGGAGGAAGAAAAGGCGCTGATCGGGCAGATCTGCGGTTGCTATAAAAAAGTGATTCTTGTCGTCAATACGGGAGGTTTGTTGGATCTGGCTTTTACTGACGAAATGAACAACATCGCGGCCATCATCCAGTTTATGCAGGCAGGGCAGGAAGGAGGCAATGCATTGGCGGATGTGCTGAGCGGTGACGTCACTCCGTCCGGCAAGATGACTGATACCTGGGCGCTGGATTACAGCGATTATCCCAATGCATTGACTTTCAGCTTTAAGAGCGGCGATGTCTATAAAGAAGAATACAAAGAGGGCATTTATGTGGGTTACCGGTATTTTGATACCTTTGATGTGCCGGTGCGCTATTGCTTTGGATATGGCCTGTCCTACACCGAATTTCAGATTGAGCCAGGTAAGATTTCTCTGCATGGAATCGGGAGCGAGCAGCCTGCGGTGCAGGTAGAGCTTTCCGTGAAAAATACGGGAGATACCTATGCCGGAAAAGAAGTGGCGCAGATCTATGTGTCCTGTCCGCAGGGTGTATTGCCGAAAGAGTATCGTCGCCTGGCGGCGTTTGCGAAGACGGATCTGTTGCAGCCGGGCGAGGTTCAGCAGATGAAGGTGTCTTTCCCGCTCTATCAGATGGCTTCTTATTACGAAGCGGAAGCTGCCTGGATGCTGGAGGGAGGCACCTACGGAATCTGGGCGGGGCATTCTCTTGACAGCGCAAAGCTGATCGGCACTATTTCACTGGATGAGACGGCTTGCCTGGTGCAGTGCGAAAATATCTGTACACCGAAGGAAACCATTGATGAGATGCTGCCGGATGCGGAAAAAATGCGCGCGAAGGAGGCTGCGTGGCTGGCTGAGGCCGCAGCGCGGAACCTGCCCGGTGTGAAAGTGGCAGCTGCCGATCTGAAAACAGACGAGATATTATATTCGGAGCCTGAGGAACACTATCCCGGAAAAGCGGGAGAGATCGTGGAGAGTCTTTCCATAGATCAACTGGTCGCGTTAGCCACCGGTGATCCGGCCAGGGGGCAGGGCGAATCGGCGGCGCTCGGTTCCGCGGGACAGACAGTTCCGGGTGCGGCGGCGGAGACCGTAACCGCAGCGGCGGCAGATCCCTGGAATGTGGCGAGCATTGTTCTGGCGGACGGTCCGGCCGGCTTGCGGCTGTGCCAGGATTATGAGGTACGCGAGGACGGAAGTGTTTACTCGGGTGATTTTCTGAATAATATCGAAAACGGGTTCTTCGCGGAGCCGAGGGAGGCGCAGGGGACGGTTTATCATCAGTACTGTACCGCGATCCCGGTGGGAACACTGCTGGCGCAGACCTGGGATCCCGGGCTGCTCAGAGAAGTGGGCGAGATGATCGCCGGTGAGATGAATGAATTTGAGGTTTCTCTCTGGCTGGCTCCCGGTATGAATATTCACAGAAATCCGCTCTGCGGCCGGAATTTTGAGTATTTCTCCGAGGATCCGCTGGTGTCGGGAATTATGGCATCCGCGATGACGCTGGGCGTGCAGAAAGTACCGGGCTGCGGCACCACGATCAAACATTTCTGCTGCAACAATCAGGAGGACAACCGGATGGGTTCCGATTCTGTGCTGTCTGAGCGTACCCTCCGAGAGATTTATCTGAAAGGATTTGAAATCGCAGTGAAAAATGCCCAGCCTATGTCCATTATGACTTCTTACAATATGGTCAATGGCGTCCATGCGGCGAACTGCTGTGATATCTGCACGAAAGCAGCTCGTGATGAGTGGGGATTTGCGGGAGCAATCATGACGGACTGGACGACAACCACTTTTTCCACTGCGGGTGAGTGTTCCGCGGCGGGCTGTATGAAGGCGGGGAACGATATGGTAATGCCGGGCGATCAGAGCGACCATGAGAGTATCCGGCAGGCTCTGGCGGACAAAACGCTGGATATCAGGGAATTGAAGCGCTGTATTTATCACACGGTCCGGTTGATCCTTCAGACAAACCAGTATGAAGATGCGGTGAGCTATACGGAGCAGTTTGCGGCGATGGATTCCTGGCTGACAGTGGAAAAGTAAGCTGGCGGCAGCGAATTAACGCAGGTATTGTGCCCTGAGTGTCTGGCAGTGCAAATCGTGCGGTATGTGATATATTCGTGAACTTTATAGAATATCTTTCAGTTAGTGTTGACATTTTATTACATAACTATTACGATAAATTAATAAAGTAAAATGCATTGCCGGAAGTATATTGATCATAACCGCAATTTTATCCTGACTATGCCTGGACTGGAAAAGGCAGTGTTAAAGGATGCTGTTTTTTCGATGTACTTGCCGGGGCATGTGTCGGAGGAAAAAATGGGTTACCCGGATTTTGTGTGCATGGGCTTCCAGAAATGTGGCACTACGACTTTATATGAATTGCTGCATCAGCATCCCCAGATTGCACTCTGTCGGGATGTGAAGGAGCCGATGTACTACCGGGTCCCCTTTATCAGCGTGCTCGGCTTCGGGAAATTCTATTACCGCAGGCGGTATTTCGGGCATCTGAAAAAGGATGACCCGAGACTTCGCGGCGAGGTGAACGCCGGTCTCACATTCAACGGCTGCGCGGCGAAGCTGAGGCGGAATCTGTCGCCGGATACGAAGATGATTTTTATGCTCCGCAATCCTGTAGAGCGCAGTTATTCCGCCTATAAGTATTTTCTCGCTAGAGGCTTTTTGCCGGCGCAAGTGATGGAGGATGATGTGCGTCTGGGACACGCGGCGGGGTTTGACCGTTATGTACACTCCGTGCTGGAGGCGTCCGGATCGCGGAAGCGGATTATGAAAAAGCGCCTGAAATATCTGGTCCTGTCCCAGAGCAATTATGCAGCCTGCGTGGAGGAATATCTGTCTTCTTTTGACCGGAATAATATGAAATTTGTGATATTTGAGGAATTTGTCCGGGATCAGCATCAATCCTGCGGGGAACTTTATCGTTTCCTGGGAGTGGAGGATGCGGAGGGTATTTCCTATGGACTGGTAGTAAACAGCGGAAATGAAAAAGCGGTCTCTGCAAAGAGTGCACGTGATTTTATGATTGCAAAAGGGGTAAATTATGCGCTATATGATTTCCTGGCTATGAACTGCTGGGCGCCGGGACTGTACCGCGGTTTTCGCAGATGGTATGAGAAAATCAGGAATCATTCGCTGGTTCCGGATACAGACCACAGCAGGATTTTGCCGGAGACCCGCAGATATCTGCAGGCATATTTCGCGGAGGATGTCCGGCGGATGGAAGAAATCACGGGACGGGAGCTCAGGAAAATCTGGAAGTGGGAAGAGTGATGACGAATAAAAGAAACGAAAGAGTTCTATGGTAACCTGTTTACAGCATATAA
>JAJQCB010000145.1 GCA_021203005.1 Clostridiales bacterium
TTGCTGTAGTCAAACTTTTTCCCGTATTTATTTAATACATCCCGAACAAAATTGCGGTTCTGGAATACCTCAAAGTCAAGATTCAGCATGTCGGCTGTGAAGGAATCCTTCTGTTTGCTCAGGACATCCATGATCTCCAGACTGCGAAGTCCGGCCAGTCTGTGGTACATCTCTGCTTTTTTCTCATCGTCGAGCCCGGATAATACGCCGCCCTTCAGCATGCGCATGACGTCCTGACGCTGGAATTTGCCGATGGCCTTTTCCAGGTTTTCCGGTGTGATATCCGCTGCGGATTTACTCTTTTCTTTATTGCTCATAGAATAACCTCCAGGTGTTATATTTTATTCCCTTTACATTGGTGTAATGAGTCACCAGATAAAATCATACAGGGAAAATGTGATGATTGTTTTAGAAAATTGTGTTCAGACTGTGAACTCGCGGAGTGTGTTTCGTTCACAGCCTGGCTGCTAACAAGTTGCAGTTGTTGACTGGCGGGAGAATGTCTATTAGAATAGAAAAAACAGGAGAGAAGGGATAAGGTTGAACCAGAGGGATGTTGCGGTTGAATTGCAGAGTGAGATGGAGCTGGCTTGTATGGAAAAGCAGGGTGAGCAAGAACCGGATTGTATAGGAAAACAAGGTGAGTGTGATGCGGATTGTATAGGAAAACAAGGTGAGATTGAGTCAGACTTTATGGAACTGCGGAGGGAGCGCGAACTGGTCTGTGCAGAACTGCGTAAAAACAGCGATATGGAAATTTTATGGAAAGCGTTACAATTGTTTGAGAACGTCCCTTTTTATACCAGCAGAAAATTAATGTTCCGGTATACGCTGAAAGGCGGAGAGATGTTCGTGGACCGGAAGTCGAAGAGCATTACCAGAAGCAGTATAGAGATGGCTTACAAAAAGGCGGTCGAAATGGAGGGTAAAGTGAGCGGACCGAAAAAGCTGGGTGTATTCGGCGCGAGTTACCTGTATCCTGTCTTCATCCGGCTGGGGGTGATTGAGGATCCGGGATACAGCGCTTTTGCTGAACAGATGTGAAATGTTATGATTCACAGTTCTCCGCCGCACATGCGCAAAAACAAAAAGACGGATTTTCCTGGTTGCGGCTATTATCCGCGGTATGTTATACTTTTTTAGACAGAGTGAGTTTATGAGGAATTTGTTTTTTGTATGCCTGCAGGAATCAAATTCGGGAAAGGGTGCGTGACATGACACTTTTAATTAAAAACGGGATTGTATTGAATCCCGGCGACAAGTCAGAAAAGCATGCGGATATTCTGGTGAGAGACGGTGTGATTGAGAGGATTGATACAGCGATCAGAGAGGAAGCGGACACCGTTCTGGATGCCTGCGGCGCTTACTGTATGCCTGGTTTTATTGACATGCATGTGCATTTGCGGGATCCGGGGCTGACTTATAAGGAAGATATTGCCACGGGAGGAGCCGCGGCGGCGCATGGCGGATTTACGACGATCGTCGCCATGCCGAACACGAAGCCGGTGGCGGATTGCCCGGAGGTAATTGAATATGTAAAAAGTAAGGCGGCCGAGGTGACGCCGGTGCATGTGCTGCAGGTGGGTTCGGTGACAAAGGGGATGCGCGGGGAGGAGCTCTCCGACATCCGCGGCATGGCGCAGGCAGGCTGCATCTGTCTCAGTGAGGACGGCAAGTCGGTGATGAATTCTGACCTTTACTGCGATGCGATGCGCATTGCGGCGGAGGAGAATATGACGGTTCTGGCGCACTGCGAGGACATCAATCTGGTGCACGGCGGCGTGCTGAACATGGATGAGAAATCCGCCTCTCTGGGTATGCCGGGAATCTCGAATGCGGTGGAGGACATCATTGTCGCCCGGGACATTCTGCTGGCGAAGGAGACGGGAGTCCGCCTCCATCTCTGCCACTGTTCTACGGAGGACAGTGTAAAGATGGTCAGGCTGGCAAAGGAGGACGGCGTGCGTGTGACCGCGGAAGTTTGCCCCCATCATTTTTCCATGACTTCGGATGAGATTGACGGGGACGATGCCAATTACAAGATGAATCCGCCGCTTCGGACCAAGGCGGATGTCACGGCGCTTCGATGCGGACTGTCGGAGGACGTTATGGATGTGATCGCTACAGACCATGCGCCTCATTCTGCGGAGGAGAAAGCGCAGAGCATCCGGAAAGCTCCGTTTGGTATTGTGGGCCTGGAGACGGCTGCGGCGCTGACATACACGTACCTGGTGAAGCCGGGGCTGCTGACTGTGATGCAGATGACGGAGAAGATGAGTTACAATCCGGCGCAGATACTGGGGATAAAAAAGGGCGTGATCGAGGTTGGTGCGCCGGCGGACCTCACCGTATTTGACCCCAAAAGCGAGTGGGTGATAGACCCGGATAAGTTTTTCTCGAAAGGGAAAAATACGCCATTTGCGGGACGGAGAGTGACCGGGAAGGTGATGGCGACCGTGATAGACGGGAAAGTTGTTTTCCGGGAGAGCCAGGAAGCAGAGTGATGGCAGTCAACTCGGGAGAAGAATGGTTGCCGGGCAGTAACAGAAAAATTGTTGTGAAAGCGAGCGTTTTTTTCGCAGTCGCCTGTATCGAAAGTTGTAAGGCGATAGATTGGAGAATAACATAGATAACAGTCAGGTTCGGGGGTATCCGGACCGGGAGGGAAAAGGATATGATTAACAGATTAACAGAAAAGATTCAGAAAACAGGTGCGCCGATTGTGGTTGGTTTAGATCCGATGCTGGACTATGTGCCGGAGCAGATACAGAAAACTTCTTTTGCGGAATATGGGGAGACGCTGGCGGGCGCAGCGGGCGCGATCTGGAGATTTAATAAGGAAATTATCGACGCGACCTATGATCTGATTCCGGCGGTCAAGCCGCAGGTGGCAATGTACGAACAGTTCGGAGTGGAGGGATTGAAAGCCTTTCAGAAGACGGTGGATTACTGCCATGAGAAAGATCTGGTGGTCATCGGAGATGTCAAGCGCGGCGATATCGGCTCAACTTCGGCGGCCTACGCTGCGGGTCACCTCGGAAAAGTCCGTGTGGGCAGCCAGGTCTGCCCCGCTTTTGATGAAGACTTTATCACAGTGAATCCTTACCTTGGTACCGATGGCATCAAGCCTTTTGTAAAAGTGTGCCAGGAGGAGAAAAAGGGTCTGTTCATCCTGGTAAAGACCTCCAATCCATCCAGCGGCGAGTTCCAGGACCGCCTGATTGATGGTAAACCGCTGTATGAGCATGTGGCGGAGAAGGTTGCCGCCTGGGGAGAGGAATGCATGGGTGATTCCTACAGTTACATTGGCGCTGTGGTGGGGGCTACCTACCCGGAGATCGGGAAAGTGCTTCGTCAGGTGATGCCGAAAAGTTTTATTCTGGTGCCGGGTTACGGCGCCCAGGGCGGGAAAGGAAAAGATCTGGTTCACTATTTTAATGAGGACGGTCTCGGCGCTATCGTAAACTCCTCCCGCGGTATCATCGCGGCTTATAAGCAGGAGGCGTACGCGCGCTTCGGTGCGGAACATTTCGCGGATGCGTCCCGGCAGGCCGTGCTGGATATGATTGCGGATATCCGCGGAGCGCTGGAAGAGAAAATCTAACAGGGTAAGAGCGGGACGTTGACGATACGGACGAAATTACTGATAACCAGAAAAGAGTCCGTAGAGCGGCAGAGAAGAAACGGACGAGAACGTCGAAAAACGGAATTTAGTCCGTAGAGCGGCTGGGAAAATACGGACGAAACCGCCGAGAAATGGAATTTAGTCCGTAAAGCGGCAGAGAAGAAACGGACGAAACAGCTGAAAATCAGAATATAGTCCGTCGAACAGGTAAAATTGAACGGACGGAAACGGAGAAAAATGAAAATCAGTCCGTATGACGAAAACTGGGAGGAGAATTTATGTCAGAAAAATTTCAGGAGCAGGCGCTGATCTTATCGCAGCAGGAGCTTGCTCCGGGTATTTACAGCCTGTGGATACAGACAGAACATATAGCAGAGCATGCCCGCCCGGGGCAGTTCCTGTCCCTATACTGTGAAGATGGGAGCCGCCTGCTGCCGCGCCCCATCAGCATCTGCGAGATAGATCGGGAAAGAAACGCGCTGCGCATGGTGTACCGTATCGCGGGGAAAGGAACGGAAGAGTTTTCCGGGAAACAGGCGGGAGAAACCCTGCGCGTGACGGGACCGTTGGGGAACGGTTATCTGCTGGAAGATCAGAATGATACTACGGAGACGGGGGCAAGCTGTTCGTCGGAAGACAAGAGGGATATTCCGGAAAGGAAATACGGGAATCTCAGGAAAAACCGCAAGGCTTTTCTTGTGGGCGGCGGCATCGGTATCCCGCCTCTGCTCGAACTTGCGAAGCAGCTGGACTGTGAGAAGCAGATTATCCTCGGCTATCGGGACAGCAATCTGTTCTTGCTGGAGGATTTCCTGGAACAAAATGGCTCCGGCGTGAATCCAGGGCAGAACGAGAAGAATAGTAATTTGGAAAAATGTGAAACGGAAGCTGTTCTCGCCGCAAACGGTATCTATGTCGCCACTGAGGACGGCAGCGTCGGTACAAAGGGAAATGTCCTCGATGCAATCCGTGCCAACACGCTCACGGCGGATGTGATTTACGCCTGCGGTCCGACGCCGATGCTTCGCGCGCTGAAAGCCTACGCGCAGGAGAATGATATCGAGTGCTGGATTTCCCTGGAGGAGAGAATGGCCTGCGGTATCGGCGCCTGTCTCGCCTGTGTCTGCAAATCCGTGGAGGTGGACGGACATACCAATGTACACAATAAGCGCATCTGCAAGGAAGGACCGGTTTTTGACGCGCGGGAGGTGGAATTGTGAGTAAAGAGAGAGAGACTTTGGTTAATACAAAGGTAGTAATCGCCGGAGTCGAGTTTCAGAATCCGGTTATGACAGCCTCCGGTACCTTTGGTTCCGGGGAAGAATTTTCTGAGTTTACGGATCTGAACCGCCTGGGCGCCGTAGTTACCAAGGGGGTGGCCAATGTCCCGTGGCCGGGAAATCCGACGCCGCGGATTGCGGAAGTGCACGGCGGCATGTTAAACGCAATCGGCCTGCAGAATCCGGGCATTGATGTGTTTGTCCGAAGGGATATTCCGTTTTTAAAACAGTTTGATACCAGAATTATTGTAAATGTGTGCGGCAGATCCACCGAGGATTATTGTGAGGTGGTGGAGCGCCTCGCCGACCAGCCGGTGGATATGCTGGAAATCAACATTTCCTGCCCGAACGTGAAAGAGGGCGGCATTGCTTTCGGCCAGGATCCGAAAGTGGTGGAGGCCATCACGAAGGCCTGCAAAAAAGCGGCGCGCCAGCCTGTTATTATGAAACTGAGCCCGAATGTGACGGATATCACTGTCATGGCGAAAGCCGCGGAGGCGGGGGGCGCGGACGCGGTTTCCCTGATCAACACGCTGACCGGTATGAAGATTGATGTGAACCGGAGAACATTCGCCATCGCAAATAAAACCGGCGGACTTTCCGGACCGGCTGTGCATCCGGTCGCGGTGCGTATGGTATATCAGACCGCGCAGGCGGTCAGCATCCCGATCATCGGCATGGGCGGTATCTGCAGCGCGGAGGATGCACTGGAAATGATACTCGCGGGTGCAACTGCTGTCAGTGTCGGAACAGCCAATTTTGCCAACCCGGCCGTCTCTATGGAAATCGTGGATGGCATAGAGCGTTATCTGGAGAAAAACGGGATTTCTGATATCAATGAACTCATCGGAGCGGTGCGGTAATCTGGAAAGAATGCGCGGAGATTATACGGTAAGCGGCAGATGGTGTCCGAATCGCGTAATTTAATGGAAGCGCTGGCGTAATGTCATGTGCGTTTGAAAAAAGGGATGATAATATGCGTATTGCGGTAATTTCAGATACACATGATATATTGAGAGAGGAAGTCCTCAATCAGATACGTATGGCGGACGCTGTGATTCACGCCGGTGATGTCAGCCGCCCGCAGCTTGTGGACCAGATAAAATCAAATCTGCGAAACGGCGCCGGCTTTTATCCTGTGCGCGGCAATGCAGATGGGGACTGGGCGGAGAAGATTCCGGAAACGCTGGAACTGACACTTGATCAGGTTCGTATTTTTGTGGTGCATAACCGGAAAAAGGCGGTGATTCCGGATGATTGTGATATCGTTATTTCCGGGCATACGCACAGATTTCAGGAGGAAGTGAAAGACGGGCAGTTGTGGTTAAATCCCGGTTCCTGCGGGCGCAGACGGTTTCGCCAGGAAGTGACCATGGCTGTTTTGCATATAGAAGGGCAGATCCGGCGGGTGGAAAAAATCATCATAGATCCGGCCGGACTGTCATCAGAAACCCGAAAGCCGGATATTATGGCTGCGGCGTCTGACATGGACAGCCGCGGCGACAGCGCTGATCCGCTGGAACTGTCCTCCGGTGAACTTCTTCGGCTGATTGACAGAATCCTTGCCGGAATGAAGCGTGGCAGAACCATTGCACAGATCGCGGGGGAGATGCATCTGGAAGATCCTTTTGTGGAAGAAATCTGCAGGATTTATGTCACTCATCCCGGCGTCAGTGCAAATGGAATTCTGGATAAACTGGAAGTCAACAGAAAAATCGGGGCGTGAGAGGATTGTTTTATCTAAGAAAATATTTCAGAATGTTATAAGATGACAAGCTCATCCGGCTCAACATGGCAGGGAAAAAACTGTATCTGTACTCCGGCTGCTTCTGCTTCCTCCATGGCTGTGCCAAATTCCGGATGTGTATCTGTGTTGGGGCAAACCCTGATTACGCCATCCATCTGAATCACAAAGGCAAGAATTGTCTCATATTCCTCCTGTCTTGCCCGGATCAGTTCCCGGATATGCTTCACACCCCGCTCCGTGGGAGCGTCGGGAAAGTATCCGATGCCATCTCTTTCAAGGGTGCAGCCTTTTACTTCCATGAGAAAACGTTGGGAATTGGCCTCGCCGGAATTCCTTTCCATATAAAAGTCAATGCGGGAATTGCCATATTTGAATTCTGGGACAACCCGGCTGTAGTCCTGTCCCGCAAGCCATTCTTTCATCGCCTGATTCGGTGCGTTGGAATCTATGTTGAAAAGTACGCCGGTATCTTTTCGGACTGCCACCAGGTCATATTTTGTCTTTCTGTTGGGATTTCCGGGAGCTGTGAGCCATACCTCGCAGCCGGGGATCAGGAGCTCTTTGCATCTGCCGGTGTTTTTTACATGGACAGTTTCTTTGTGTCCATCCAATTCCACTTCTGCAAGGAAGCGGTTCGGCCTGGCGAGAAATGTAGCGCGGGAGATGTTCTCATATTTCATGTTCGTATATCTGCTTTCGTCCGTGTGTATGCCTGTTGATGCATGATGGCATTATAATAGAGATGATGATGATTATCAAGGAAAAACATCAGGCTATATGGATATTTCTCTTCATTCCCGGAATTTAATTTGGTCAAAACTGGTCAAAATGATAAAATTAAAACTGTTGACGGCAGAATTGAAAAAGAGTATCATTTATTTAGTTAATTTAGTGGTGAAAAGCAAAAATGACTTAATTAAAATTCCGATGAGGTAATTAAATGAGGGAGTACAATTATATAAACACATGGGAGAAATTGCTGACTCCGGAGATTGTTCGTAAGCTTACATTGATAAGCGAATACAAAGGAGAGCAGAGACTGTTTATAGAGGCTCATCAGGATGAACTAAGGGAACTGGCAGAAATAGCCAGGATTCAAAGCACAGAAGCTTCTAACCGTATAGAAGACATTTCTACGGCGGATGATCGCCTGAGAAACCTTGTGCAGGCAAAGACAACTCCAAGAAACAGAGATGAATCTGAGATTGCCGGATATAGAGATGTTCTTAATACGATTCATGAAAATTATGACTATATCCCAATTAATGCAAACTATATTCTCCAGCTGCACAGAGATTTGTATAAATTCTTAGGGAACACGGAAGGCGGAATATTTAAGACCGGTGATAATGTCATTCGAGAGACAGATGCGCAGGGCAATCAATATGTAAGGTTCAGACCGGTAGCAGCCTGGGAGACTCCCGGTGCGATAGATGAATTGTGTAACTCATTCCGGAATGCGAAGGAAGCGGCGGATCCATTGATTTTGGATATGATGTTTATCCTGGATTTTTTGTGCATTCATCCGTTTAATGATGGGAATGGCAGAATGAGCAGACTGCTGACCTTACTTTTGCTGTATC
>JAJQCB010000258.1 GCA_021203005.1 Clostridiales bacterium
TCAATCGCTATGGATTTTTTAGGTGTTCAACTTCATTTTACAATCGACCCTTTTAATATTTTGTCTATTTCTTCAAATTCATCCTGTGTGCTTTCTATCCAAGCAGAATCATTGCACCAGCGACAATACATTGCCTTTCGGTCTCTCATGCGATGGCAATACGGGCATTCAACTAAGTCATCTTCTCCCGTTTCTTTTGATGTTCGATGACAGCATTTTGAACAATATATCGTATCTCCTTCATCCCATAAGAATCTCTCATCAGCGTTCCCGCAATTCGCACATTTCATTTCAAAGGTTCCTCCATCATCATCTTCCCCATCAAAAGGTGTCCACCAGAAATTGCAGCCGATGGTATTCCTTCGGTAAGTCTTCCAGTTTGATGATTTCTGGTTCCCCGCCCGGCCTGTTCATATCATAAACCCAGAATTCTGCAAAATTACAGGTTACGACCCAGCGGGGATGCCTGTCAACCGGCAGTTCCACGATATAGCGCTTTGCCTACTGGAAGGGCGTTAGCGACGTGCCGTCGGATTGCCGGATCGGCTTATTCAGATCTTTGCCCAGCCCTTTCTGCTCGATCATCACCCTGGTGGATGGAATCATACCGTTGATAAAGCTGGTGTGGTCGAGATGTACCTGCTCTTCAAAGGTAATAAAGTGCGTTGGATTCTCCACACCATACACGCTCTGCAGCAGTTCCAGCCAGAATGACTGGCTTTCGCCCTTTTCATAACCGCGGCCTTTCCAGTGTTCGGCAAAGGCCTTTGCGGCGGCTCTCTGTTCAGTATCTGTCATAGTCGTTCACCGTCCGATTTTTCTGATTCCTATGATAGCATAACCGGGGTGCTTTCTCAATCGGACTTTTACGAGGGCAGCGATTCTACCAGAAGAGGTGAATCCGTGGTAATTTTGATACAAAACCCGCGTTGACATAATTTGACAAAAATGTTATCGTGTTCAGAACCGAAGGCTCATGAGGATAATCGAATGAAAACAGAAAATCACGAACCCCTGGCGAAAGAATATGAGGAGATGATGGAAAATCCTCCTTCGCAGCTTCTTGAAGAAGATGATTTTTTTCTGGAGGATGACGGCGGCGAAGAACTGCTGGATGACCGGGAAATTCTGGAAGGAGTCAGTACAGAAGATCCCGTGCGTATGTATTTAAAGGAAATGGGTTCTTTTCCACTGCTCTCACCGGAAGAGGAAACAGAGCTGGGTCGTAAGATTGCCGAGGGGGATGCAGAAGCGAAAGAAAAAATGATCGATGCGAACCTGCGCCTTGTGGTATGTATTGCGAAAAAATACAGGAACCATGGCCTTGCGTTCCTGGATCTGATTCAGGAAGGCAATATGGGATTGATGAGGGCCGTAGACAAATATGACTATACCAAAGGATATCGGTTCAGCACTTACGCGACATGGTGGATTCGTCAGGCAATCGAACGTGCCATATCGGAAAGCGGCCATACCATCCGCATCCCCGTTCACATGAATGAACGGATCAGCCATGTACTAAAAGCCCAGAAATCTCTTGCCATGGAACTTGGCCACGAGCCTTCCTCTTCGGAAATAGCGAAGCAGCTTCATATGACCGTCAGTCAGGTGGAACAGATTCTATCATGGGCCAGTGAGACCGTCTCTCTGGACAGCCCTGTAAGCAAAGAAAGCGACTCAAAGCTGGAAGATCTCGTGGAGGATGAATCAGCCCTTTCCCCGGAAGAAACTGCTGTATATGACCTTCAGAAGGAGGAACTGAACAAAGTACTGGATGATACATTGACGGAGAGAGAGCGGGATGTCATCCGCCTCCGTTTTGGCTTTGTCGGTGATCGTATATGGACGCTGGAAGAGATAGGGGAGCATTACCACATTACGAGAGAGCGTGTGCGGCAAATCGAAGAGAAAGCCTTACATAAACTGCAGCTGCCGTCTCACCGCTATGCACTGGAGGACTGAGTAGCTGCTGACAGTACCGCCACTCCCGCCCGCAGGTATTTTGCGTGCGCTTCTCGGTTTCTGGTGATGTATTCAAGGGTCAGATAGCCCGGTTTTTCAGAGCCTGGAAAAGGGTTTTGTACATCAGACCCGAAACTCCTTTTCCGGCTCTGATCTCATAGTAATCCTCATTGTTCAGAGAAAAAAGAATGACGCCCTTGTTACGGGTATCCATGCGTGAAATATCTTCCAGGGCAAAAACTGTGCCTCCGCAGGATAAGCGTTCCCTGGTCAGCGAGAGCAGTCCTGACCCGCACAGCCGCCGTTTGTGATCGGAGGCAATCTGGTACAGCCTGGCTTGCGGCGTCGTGATCCCGGTAACGGTGCCGTCGCGCACAGACATTTGAATGAATGTTTCCTGCCAGCGGTTCCATTGCCAGATCGTCTCGAAAGCGCCGCCCTCAATCCTGCCGGATTCCGTGTATTTCCATGTTTTCCCACAGCCAAGGCAGCGAATTTCGCTTCCCTTTCCCCGGATTCTGCCGAGTGCGCCGCAGTTCGGGCAGGCGTAGAGCACGTGGTGGATGCCCTTCGCGCTGCGATGGAAGACTTCTTCAGAATCTGCGACAGGCTGTTCCACGTAGAGATCCCGGTTAAAACACGCCACGATCTCATCTGGAGTCATATCCCGCAGCTGCTCCTTCGTATAGACGCCCTTCAACTGTGCGTGAACATTGCCCCGACAGAATTTTTTGCTCCAGCGAGGGACAACCTGATAGGCGCCGGTGACAGCGAGGGTCACCACCGTGCGCTGCAGGGAACGGAAAAGTTTTCCGTTGACGCGGGTCAGGGGCGCGGTGGCTCCGTCGTAGGTGATATTGCCCTCCGCAAACATGCAGACATAGTTCCCGGCTTTCAGATTCCTGGAAATGTCACGGACCGTCTTTACACTTACTTTCGCTTTGGAGCAGGGAATGCTGCGGAAAATATCGACAGCCAGAAATTCTGCCAGCCGGTGCCGCAGCAGATTCTCTCCGGTCACATAACGGAGGGGCTGATCGACGCACATGGCTACAATGACAGGGTCAAAATAGCAGGTGTGGTTGGCTACGATCAGACAGGGCTCTGCGGGAAGTCTGACCTCGTCTTCCTCGCGGATTCCGAAAAGCAGCCGGGAAACCGGCCTGATTATTTCCTTTAATCTCTTGTATATGCTGTAATATCTCTCTTCCTTATTTGTATCAGACTTCATGTTTGTTTATTATACAGGTTTCAGGTGGGTTTTCCGCGTGTAAATCATTCAACAGGCATCTCAGTTCATCGATCAGAGTTTCCAGCGTCACCTGTTCCATACTTTCCTTCATGGCCTCTACCGCGGACGCCATGTGCGGGTACAGGACCTGGTAAAAATTTTTGCCGACCGGGCAGGTATCGTTTCCTTCATAAATCTTGAAAATCTCTTCTACATTATTGGTCTCGACTGCCTGATAGATGTCCCACAGCGTAATGTCTTTGGGGTCTCTTGCCAGATGTACGCCGCCGTTCTTTCCGGCGGATGCGACCAGCAGTTCGCTCTCCGCCAGTTCGAGAAACAGGTTCCTGACCGTGACGGCATTGGTGCCGGTGCTCTCCGCAACCAGCTTACTTGTCACACGCTTCCCCGGCAACAGTACCGCAGCGAATAACAGGGCGTGGACTGCCAAAGGAAACCGTTTGCTGACACGCATATGACTTACCTTCTTCCTCTGTGATAAATGCTGTAAAAAAGTATAGCAGATTTTTGCCCGGAAATCAATTGTAACTCTTGACATTACTTTTATACGACACTATAATGTAAACATTGAAATTACATTAAGAAAGAAATCAGGATTTCATCACCGATGGAGGCGGATAAACATGAGAGATGAATACAGTCAGTTAAAAGAATATATGGAGCAGAGTGAGAAGACGGTCGCCGTCACCGGCGCCGGGATTTCTTATCTCTACGGCGTGAGCAGGCTGAAGCAGAGCGTCGGCAGGCTGAATGCCGGGCGGATTTTTTCGGCTTCGTATGTCCGCAGGAATCCGGAAGAATTTTATGAAGTTATGAAAAATGCTTTCCTGGACGCGACCTTTGTCAAAGGGCCGAGCGCTGTACACAGGCAGCTTGCCGAACTGGAAAAGCAGGGCAGGCTTTACGGCATTGTCACACAGAACCTGGACTGCCTGCATACCATTGCCGGATCGCAGAATGTCGTGGAATTTCAGGGCAGCTTCCGCGATAATGTCTGTATTGACTGCGGTACGCGCTGCTACGATTACCGGGTGTGGAACCAGGGGCATGCGCCGCGCTGTGAGAAATGCGGAGCGCCGCTGATGCCGACAGGTTTCTGCAGAGATTTCAGGGAGGCTGCGGCTGTCTCTGCTGAGAGCATGAGAAAAACCGCCGACATGATCTCAGAGGCAGACCTGGTGCTTGTCATCGGCACCACCGGATTCCGCAGCGAGGAATACTTAAGCCGCATGAAGCCCGGGACGAAGCTGGTGCAGATCAACCCGTCCGGAACACAGTTTGACCGGATTGCGGATCTGAATATCCGGGCGGATGCGGCGGACGCGCTGGCCGCGGTTCTGTGACAGAGAGGAGAGCGATTATGGGATTCTGGAAGGAAGATCAGAGCACAGATCAGATACAGAAACTGGCCGATTATATAGACCAGAGCGAAAATATCGTCGCCACGACCGGCGCGGGGATTTCGGTTTCCGGCGGAGGGGTGACCTACGGACAGATGCGCTTCGCGCGCCGCGGTTCCGGGGGCGGCTCTTTTCTGCCCACCTATCTGGAGACCATGTTCTCCTATGAACCGAGCTTTGCACATTATGCTCTGGCAGATCTGGAAAAAGAAGGAAAACTCATCGGAATTATTACGACCAATGTGGACTGTATGCACACGATCGCCGGTTCCCGAAACGTTGCGGAGATCCAGGGCAGCCTTCAGGTCAACTGCTGCGAAAAGTGCGGCCGCCACTATGATACTTATGAGATCTGGAGACAGAAGGAACTGCCCCTGTGTGAGTCCTGCGGAGGATCAATCCAGCCCTGGCCGCTCTACAGCCATATCGGTCTCTGGGATGAGGACGTCAGAAAAGCCAGAAACTGGATCTCGAAAGCGGACCTGATTCTTGCCATCGGAACCCATGGAAACTATGGAGGCGTCTACTGGGATTACCGGAGAAGGGACGCCGTGATCGTCCAGATCAACCCGGGTCATACAGGATTTGACCGTGTGGCGGATCTGAATATCAGGGAAGGGTCAGACGAAGTATTTCAGAAGCTGAAAGAGATAAGGGGCTGATGAGGGAGATTCAGGCATTTCTGCCGGAGAAAGTGGAAAACGTGCTCTGTGACTGCAAGGAGGTGCAGACCGCTGTGGTCTGCCCGTGCACGGACGAAAATGGAGATTACAATAAAGAGCGCGGACAATCCGGACGGCAGGTGCGCGTATCTCATGAATATTTACACAGTCCCGGCCATGCGGCGGCGCGGCATTGGAAAGGCGGTCGTCGAGTGGCTGATGCAGGAGGCGGAGGAGCGCGGAGCCGGTAAAATCTATCTGGAAGCGTCGGAAAGCGCATATCCTCTCTACAAGGAGCTAGGGTTCTGCGAGATGGACGGATATCTGAAGTATACGAAAGAAGCGGGGTGAGAACATGAAAGAAGAAAAAGCAGTCAAACTGTGTTACGGCGGCAAGACGATACACCTATATCGTGCGCCGCAGGCCGCCCCGCTGGTCATTTATCATGCTGTGATGGGCGAAGGGAAAAAGCTCTGGCAGGACTGTCAGAAGCTTGGCTGCCCGGCATTTTCCCTTGCGGTGGTTAATGGTGTGGACTGGAACGATGAGATGACGCCCTGGCCGATTCCGCCGATCGCGAAGGGTGATACGCCGTGCTCCGGCGGTGCAGATGCTTATCTGGATCAGCTGCTCATAGAACTGCTGCCGGAGATCAGGGAGGCGCTCCCGGCTCCGCCGGAATATTGTGTGCTGTCCGGTTACTCTCTTGCGGGGCTGTTCGCCGTTTACACGGCTTATAAAACCGACTGCTTTTCCCGTATTGTCTCTGCCTCCGGTTCGCTGTGGTATCCGGATTTTCTTTCCTACGTGCAGCAGAATCAGATTTCAGAAGCGGTGAAGGTCATGTATTTCTCTCTGGGAGATAAAGAGAGTCACACGAAAAATCCTTATCTTGCCCCTGTGGAAGACAACACGCGCTTCCTGGCGCAGTATTATTCGGAAAAGAATATCCAGACTACGTTTCGACTGAACCAGGGGAATCACTATCACAACTCCACCGGAAGAACGGCTGCGGGGCTGCGGTGGGTCTTGCAGCAGTAGCGTGGTTATACTTAGTCTTGATATTGTTCCATATTATGAATATAATAGAAGCAACTGAAGAAAGGAACGATATCAGATGAGATACATTTCTGCTGCTGAGACTGCTGGACGATGGGGCCTCTCCAGACGGCGTGTGATAACACTGTGTAACGATGGCCGGATTCAAGACGCTCAAAAAGTCGGTGCTACATGGATTATTCCTGAAACCGCTCAAAAACCAGCGGATGCCCGTGTGAAAAGTGGCAGATATATCAAGAAGTGTGAGGAAAAGTCGAATGGGAGTCCCAACTAATATCAAAACCCTGCTCTCTGGAAATGTAGTGGAGTGGGCGAGAATTGAATTCAAAGAGACATGGGATGCGGAGAGCTCGCTGAAAACCATTTGCGCTTTTGCGAATGATATAGACAACTGGGGAGGTGGTTACATCGTCATTGGTGTGAAAGAGAAAGATGGCCGCCCGGATGTCCGGAAGGGCATACCATTGGAAAAGATTGATTCGTACCAGAAAGATATACTCAACAAGTGCAAACTCATTCAGCCGGAGTATCTTCCTATTGTTGAGGTTGCAGATTATAACGACAAAAAGTTTATTGTCATCTGGGCGCCAGGCGGATATTTGCGGCCATATTCCTCTCCGAAATCCATGTCAAAGGAAGAAAAAGGCCGTATTTATTATATCCGGAAGATGGCGAGTACGATTGCGCCGTCCGAGGAAGAGAAAAGAGATCTTTACAATTTGGCTAATAACGTTCCCTTTGATGACAGAATTAATCACGAAGCAGAGATTGCGGATCTGAATCTGACATTGATTCAGTCGTACTTGAAGGAAATCGGCAGTTCCCTCTATGAAGAATCGCAGCATATGGATTTTGTCGAACTCTGCCGGGATATGAATATCGTAAATACTTTGCCTGAATACACGAAACCGAAGAACGTCGGATTGATGTTTTTCAGCATGGAGCCGCATCGATTTTTCCCGTATGCGCAGATTGACGTCGTTCAGTTTCCGGATGATTTGGGTGGGGACAGAATTATAGAAAAGGTTTTCAGGGGACCATTACATCAGCAGCTTCGGGAAGCGTTACAGTATATCCAGAACAGCGTCATTCAAGAGCAGATCGTGAAAGTGCCGGAAAGAGCGGAGGCAGATCACTTTTTCAACTATCCATATGCCGCTGTTGAAGAGAGCCTTTGCAATGCCGTATACCATAAGGGCTATGATGTCCGTGAGCCGATAGAGGTTCGCATATTGCCGGATCGGATGGAATTTGTAAGCCATCCGGGCGCAGATCGTTCGATTACAGAGGAGGGGCTGCGTACATACCGTGTGTTTAATCGGCGATATCGCAACCGCCGAATCGGCGAATTTCTGAAAGAAATGCACCTGACAGAGGGGCGCAACACGGGCTTTCTCAAAATATTAAACGCGTTAGAACGGAACGGTTCGCCGAAACCGATTTTTGAAACCGATCCGGAACGACTTTCATTCTGTACGACGCTGTTGATTCATCCGGCCTTTCTCAATCAAAATGAGGGAATAAATGAGGGAATAAATGAGGGAATAAATGAGGGAATAAATGAGGAGCTGACTGAAAAAGAACAAATGATTTTAAAATTTATCGTAAGTAATCCATCCGCTTCTGTATCCATAATGGTAAAAGAATTGGAGATCCCTAAGGCGTCAGTAGAACGGGCAATAAAGAGATTAAAGCAAAACGGATTTATTATTCATGATGGGCCGAAAAAGAATGGCAGATGGATTGTCCTACGGTAGGTGTAAAAGGCGCGGTAAGATTATATTGTGATAATATAGTTGTGTTCCCTGCATAAGCGGGGGTGTTCCATAAGCCTATTTTTAAGGGACTGTGTTCCCTGCGCTAGCAGGGGTTATGGA
>JAJQCB010000153.1 GCA_021203005.1 Clostridiales bacterium
TCCTTTTTCTTGATGGTTTGCTCGCGCTGCTTCAGTATGTGGGGGTGCTTGGGGGGGTACTTGGGGGGCTTGCTCTTTACCCCTCAAGTCCTATTGTTTTTCACCTATATGTGATTCTTCAACGTAATGAAAACCACTGCATGTATATAGTTTACCCATTTCATCTCAGCTAATCAACAGAAAGTTTGAAAAAAAAAGCGAAAGATTAACTGACAATAATACTCATCATAAAAAGAACGCCCAGTACCATTCATTCTGATTCGAGACGTTCTCGTTTTAATATAATTACTGCTTAAAAGCCTGATTCACTACCCCTAAAAGCTGTTCCGGTTTATTGTATTTGACTTTTACATAAATATCCATAGTTGTCTTGCTGTTCTTATGCCCGGCCAGATACTGCACGGTTTTCGGTTCTACCCCGGCATAAAGCAGATTTGTGATATAGGTATGCCGGAGAATATGCGGCGTAACTTTAAAATCAATGCTATAGACTATGTTATGGTTATTCCTCTGGTGCCCGCATTCATATGGTTTGACCGTGTATTTAATACTCTGCCCGTTGACATATTTATAATAAGTCCTTTCCTTCTGCGAACGAACCTCTACATACTTCCACAGTCTCCGATACTGCGACAAGGATAACGGCTGCCCATTGCTGTCAGCTATAACAAATTTCGATATGGATTTTTTCTGTTCTTCCCGAAGGCAATCGGCAAGGCATTTCGGGATCGGGATATCCCTTCGCGCCGTCGGCGTTTTTAAAATATCGGATATCTCCGGCCGGTTATTCTCCGTTCGCCAGGCGCGCCGCACTGCGATATAAGGCACCTTTACATCAAGGAACACACAGTCCCACTGTAATGCCAATATTTCCTCGCGACGGAACCCGGCGTACAATCCGATCATAATAAACACATACGGGCGCAACCCCCGGATTGCATCCAATAGTGTTTTTACCTGTTCATCAGTCAATGCTTCTCTCCCTTTCGCCGGAATACCGCCTTTCGCGGAAATTCCCGCCGAAGGGTTATGGTCTATCAATCTTGTGCGCTCAGCGTTATAAAAAATACATTTAATCAGCATATTCACCCTGGCATACATCGTAGCTGATTTTTTTGACACCGGCACCAGCGCCACACGGATGTCGTCAGATGTAACATCTGCCAGATACATATCCCCAAGAGGTTTTATTATATAATTACGGATAATACTCTCATAATCTCTGATCGTGTTTTTCGATACGGTTGCTGAACGAATCGTAAGCCATTTTTCACAATATTCTTCCACTGTCGGATTTTCCCGTCGGAAAAGGACTTCTTCCTTTTCTAATCTCGCTGCAGTTTCCTTTTGATATAATTCCTCTTTGGTAAGGGCATATAATTCCAACATTTTCCCATCCGCATCTTTCACGCGGGTCCTGTAATATTCAATGCCTGACCGCAACGTCGTCCCATATTCCGGAATCTTTGATTTTCGTTTTGCCATAACCAGCTTACCTCCACTTACTATGTAAATTTACCTGTTAGTACTTCCGGTACCATTTTCATAGATTCCATTTCAATATGCAACGATGTCGCCGCTGCCGGCAGAGACAGGAGCACATCCTGTCCCGCAGTTCCTGCAACTAATTTCCTTCAATCTAGTTAAGTCTTGCATTATTCCCTGCAAAAATCTGCTTTCACCTGCTCATATGCTGTCTCTAAATCCTGTGTTTCACTGACATAATCCATATAAGTATGAAAATCGACAAAGGATTTTCCCATAAATATAAAGATCAACGGAGGCAATATGTTCTTTAAACGCTGCCACAATTCCAACTGTTTTCGCTCTCTGTTGTGTATTCAAAGATTAATTCCCTGAAGTCATCGTGACATATCTCGTTTAGTTCAATAACCACATTTCCATCGCCATAAATCAAAACACCTAAGCCATTATAACTCCTGTTGAAATAAATATAACGGCTATAGTTTTTATGAGACAAGCGAACCTGAAACATTGTCCGTACTCCTTTTGTCTGCTCCGGGATACATTCAAAACTGCTATATAAGTTTTTGCAATAAACTCATTTTTCCCCGACAGAACAGGAAAGCCCGCAAGGGAATTCACACTTTTCCCTGCGGGCATTTGCAAAGGTAAGGGGGGATTTGTATTAATAATCCATTCCGCCCTGCGCAGCGGTCGATGCCGCAGGTGCCGGTTCTTTGATGGAAGCGACAACAGCTTCCGTTGTCAGAAGGGTAGATGCCACGCTGGTGGCATTCTGCAGGGCGCTCCGGGTCACTTTGATCGGATCGAGGATCCCCTGCTGGATCATATCCACATATTCCTCGTTGTACGCATCAAAACCCACACCGCTTACGGACTCTTTTACTTTATTTACAATAACAGAAGGTTCCAGACCCGCATTGGCCGCGATATAATACAGAGGTGCTTCCAGAGCTTTCAGCACAATACCCGCTCCGGTTTTTTCATCTCCGTCCAGCTTTTCCGCCATCAGCTTCACATCTTTTGCCGCGTGAATGTATGCGGAACCGCCGCCTGCGATAATGCCTTCCTCAACCGCTGCTTTTGTGGCTGCAAGCGCATCCTCCATACGAAGCTTTGCCTCTTTCATCTCTGTCTCGGTGGCAGCGCCGACCCGGATAACTGCAACTCCTCCGGCCAGCTTCGCCAGACGCTCCTGCAGCTTTTCCCTGTCAAAATCAGAAGCGGTATCCTCAATCTGTCTGCGGATCTGACAAATCCGTGATTGAATCATATTCTGATCGCCAAGCCCATCTACAATCACCGTATTGTCTTTCTCAACTTTTACGGATTTTGCCTGCCCGAGCATCTTCATTGTCGCATCTTTTAAGTCAAGCCCCATATCATCGGAGATAACCTGTCCGCCGGTAAGAACGGCGATATCCTGCAGCATCTCTTTTCGGTTGTCACCGTAACCGGGCGCTTTTACCCCGACTACATGGAAAGTACCGCGCAGCTTGTTGACGATCAGCGTGGTAAGCGCTTCCCCTTCAATATCTTCCGCAATGATCAGCAGCTGTCTCCCCGCCTGCACAATCTGCTCCAGCAGAGGAAGAATATCTTTCGTATTGCTGATTTTTTTATCCGTAATCAGGATCAGCGGGTTTTCCAGTACAGCTTCCATCTTATCCGTATCGGTTGCCATATACGCGGATAAATATCCTTTGTCAAACTGCATTCCCTCAACCAGTTCGATCTCGGTCTGCATTGTCCTGGATTCCTCGATCGTGATCACGCCGTCTTTTGAAACTTTTTCCATAGCGTCCGCTACCATTTCGCCGACTGCATCGTCTCCTGAGGAAACAGCGGCGACGCGGGTAATATGTTCCTTTCCGCTGACTTTCTTTCCCATGGACTGAATGGAGGCGACGGCCGTGTCAGTCGCTTTCTTCATGCCCTTGCGGAGAATGATCGGATTCGCACCGGCAGCAATATTTTTCAGCCCTTCCTGAACCATCGCCTGTGCCAGCACGGTGGCTGTCGTGGTGCCATCGCCGGCCACATCGTTTGTCTTGGAGGCAGCTTCTTTGATCAGCTGCGCACCCATATTCTCCATCGGGTCTGCCAGATCAATTTCCTTCGCGATGGTTACACCGTCATTTGTGATGAGCGGAGTCCCGTAGGATTTATCCAGAACAACATTTCTTCCTTTCGGCCCCAATGTTACGCGCACAGTATCCGCCACTTTATTTACTCCTGCTTCCAGAGCCGCTCTTGCCTCCACGTTATATCGGATATTTTTTGCCATAATCTCCTGCCTCCTTTTACTCTTCTACAATCGCGAGAATATCGCTCTGACTGACGATGGTATACTCATCCTCATCAATTTTTACTTCACTGCCGCCATATCTGGAACAAATCACTACATCTTTCGGTTTTACGATCATCTGGACTTTTTTGCCGCTTGGCAGCTCTCCGTTACCCACAGCCACAACTTCTGCTTCCTGCGGTTTTTCCTGGGATTTGCCCGTCAGAATAATGCCGGATTTTGTTTTTTTCTTCCGCCTCGAACTTCTTTAATACAACTTTATCGCCTAAAGGTTTGATTGTCATGGTATCATGTATCCCCTTTCTCATTTCAATAATTTTTCATATTATGAGGCTGATATGAAAATACCGTAATTTATCAGCCCTCAATCGAAATATAGTTTGTATTTTCCACCTTTGGAGCCGGTGACTTTTTGGGAATCGTAAGCGTCAGCACGCCGTCTTCAAATTTTGCGGAAATATCTTTCTGCTCCACATCTTTGCCGACATAAAAGTTTCTGCGGCAATTTCCATAGAAGCGCTCCCGGCGAAGATATTTTCCGTTCTCATCCTTATCCTCGTTTGTTGCTTCTCTGGTAGCCTGAATAATGAGGTTTCCATCCTTTAATTCGGCTTTGACATCTTTTTTAGAATAACCGGCCAGTTCCATCGTCAGGATGTAACAATCCCCTTTTTCTTCGATATCCGTTTCCATCAGGGAGGCTGTGCTTCTTTGCACATTTCTTTCCGGAAATCTCACAAAATCATCCAGTAAAGTTTCTTCAAAAATTCTCGGTACCAACATCGTTCATGTCTCCTTTCTTACCATTTGTATTAACTAAAGAACCGCTTTAAAGTAATTATATTCCCAAAATCCCTGGATTTGAAATGAAAAATAGGTATTTTCAATGACAGAAACGCAATAATCAGCATATTATTCAAGTTCAAACGCACCGGTATACAGCTGATAGTAGGTTCCTTTTTCTTCAATCAGCTTGTCATGGTTTCCGCGCTCGATAATACGCCCCTGATCCAATACCATAATCACATCGGAGTTCATAATCGTGGACAGACGGTGGGCAATGACAAATACAGTACGTCCCTTCATCAAAGCATCCATTCGTAAAACCGATTCTGGGAAGAATCGTGAACCCATACCCGGCCCTTATCAGCATCAATGCCGCCTGCAGATTTTCACACAGATATGTATTCTGCGGTGTGATCTGTCCGGCCAACTGATTCTGCAACTCCAGTGCGCGGGAAGGCACAGCATTGCAGTGAATAAGACGCTCAGAATACAAATCTGACTCCGATAAGGTTTCACGAAGAGCATACGGATGCGACTCTGAGACGACACAGCAGAGCGGAAGCTGCGCAAGCTCCATATAGGAACATCCGCCGCGGAGCGGAATATCCTCCCGAAAGCCGACAAGGATATCAAGATCCCCCTGCGTAAACAATGTCAATATGGAACGATGCGGAATTACTTTGATAAAAGGATGAATATCCGGAGCCTGCCGGATACATATCTTAAGGACACTGCACAGGAAATCAAGATCCACCTCGTTTCCGCAGCCGATAGAGACAACCGGAATATCTGACTCCGTCTGATGGTGAATTCTTGCGGAAGCGAGATGCAGCGTGGTTACTACTTTTTTTGCATCCTCCAGAAAACTGACGCCCGCCGGCGTAAGCGTTACCGTCCGGGTTGTGCGCAGGAATAACTTTGTCCCCAGCTCATCCTCCAATGCATGAATCTGCCGGGAGACAGCGGACTGCGTCATATTCAGAACCTCTGCGGCTCTGGCAAAATTAAGATTTTCTGCCACCTGTATAAATGTCTCTAAATTCTGTGTGTTCATTCTATTTCTCCCCCCTATTATTGCGTTTATTTCATTGATAATACCACTATTTCAATTCCTTTTCAAGTTTTGCTGCCATATAATTATCTCGAAAATTATGAAATTGATGATAAGGAGGTATCCTACATGGCACAGGAAAAAACAATATCAACAAATCCGCTTGGAACGGAGCGAATCGGAAAGCTGATTCTGACATTCAGTATCCCGAGCATTGTCTGCATGGTAGTCAATGCCCTTTACAACATTGTGGATCAGGTTTTTATCGGACAGGGCGTCGGTTATCTGGGGAACGGTGCGACCAACATAGTCATGCCGCTTACCGTCATCGTCATTGCTCTGGCTTTGCTGGTCGGAGACGGGGCTGCAGCATATCTCAGTCTGAAGCTTGGACAGCAGGACGCAGAGTCTGCAGCAAAGGGAGTGGGAAATGCGATTACGATGACCATTATTATAGGTGTCATTTTATGTATCGTGTTTCAGATTTTCTTAAAACCGTTATGCATTCTTTTCGGTGCAACAGAAGATATTCTGCCGTATGCGATGGACTATGGGCGAGTCATTGTGTGGGGTGTTCTGTTTTCGACAATCGACTCAGCACTTGCGGGAGTGATTCGGGCAGATGGCAGCCCCAAATACAGTATGGCCGGGCTGTTGATCGGCTGTATTACTAACATCATCCTTGACCCGATTTTTATTTTTGTCCTTCATTGGGGTGTAAAGGGCGCCGGTTTAGCGACTATTCTGGGACAAATATTAGATGCTGTTTTTTATCTTGCCTATTTGCCAAAGTTTAAAAGCATTCGGCTGACAAAAAAGAGTTTTGTTCTGTCCGGTAAAGTTGTAAGTAAAGTGTGCAGTCTCGGCCTCTCAAGCTTCATCACAGAAATAGCGATGGTTCTGGTAATGGCCGTCACAAATAACATACTGGTATTCTATGGAGCAAAATCAATCTATGGGGCAAACATCCCGATCACAACAATCGGAATCACAATGAAAGTCAGTCAGATTCTGATCGCGGTTATACTGGGTCTGACAACCGGCGCACAGCCGATTTACGGTTACAACTATGGAAACGGACAGGTAAAGCGTGTCAAGGAAACCTACCGTCTGATCCTGATAATATCAACGGTCATATTGGTGATTGCGTTTTTAATCTTCCAGCTGGCTCCGATGAGTATTGTGAGTTTATTCGGTTCCGAATCCGACCTTTATAATGAGTTTGCCGTGAAGTGCTTCCGCATCTTCCTTCTGGCCTGCCCGATCAACGGATGCCAGATCGTGTCCGGCATCTTCTTTCAGGCGATCGGTAAACCGAAACAGGCATCCGTGCTGTCTCTTACCAGGCAGATACTGTATCTGATACCGGCCACGATACTGCTGCCGCTGGCATTGGGTGTGGAAGGCGTTTTGTGGGCAGGACCGCTCTCAGATGTCCTGGCGTTTATTACAGCTGTGATTCTTACGAAAACAAACTGGAAAAAATTATGATGGGAGGATTTTAAAATGTTGGAAAACTATATTGTTACAATAGGGCGGCAGTATGGAAGCGGCGGCAGGGAAATCGGAAAAAAGCTGGCCGACAGACTGGGTTTTGCTTATTATGATACCCTGCTTTTAGAGAACGCGGCTAAGAACAGCGGATTATCTGACGCAATCATTTCAAAATATGATGAAAAACTCCATGACAAATGGATGAACATATCGCTGGGTATGTCAGCCGCATCAGACCGCCATAAGCTGCCAGTTCCGCTCCGTGCGGCACTGGGACAGTTTGAGGAAGTGGAAAAAATCGGAAGACGCGGAAGCGCCGTGATTGTCGGGCGCTGTGCGGATCAGATTCTGAAAGGGCGGGCAAATATCCTTTCTATCTTTATTCATGCAGATATGGAACTCCGGATCGCACGTGTCTCGGAACGAAATCAGATTTCGGAGGCAGAAGCAAAAAAGCGGATTAAGAATACAGATAAAGGCAGAGCAGCCTTCTATAATTATTACACAGACGCCGAATGGGGAAAAACGGACAATTATCATCTTTGCATTGACAGCGGGGTATTTGGAATAGACGGCGCGGTTACTGTATTAGAAGCCTGTGTAAATAACCGGATCGAACCTCAGAAATAAAGCCATAAAGAAAGGAAAATACAATGAGCAACCAGGAAAAAATCAATCTTTTACAAGACCGTTTACATAAACTGGTATCCAACGAAAAAAAGAATTTCGGAGTGCAGAAAAAAATCCTGCGTGAAATCAGGAATCTGGAAAAATGTGTTAATCTGAGCGAGCACTTTTCTACGCGGTCATACCGAGAGTGAACTTCAAGTTATACCGAATTTTTCAGAGAGAGGTTGATTTTATTAACCTCTCTCTGAAAAATTCGGTATAACTTTTTATAACATTTTTCCAGTTAAACGTCAAAAATGTCTTGATTTACTATAGAATTCGCTATAAATGCGGCCAGCAATGCATTCGTAATACAAATGCCCTGTTGGCACAGGCTGGTTGGGGAATCCCCAAATCCCCCAGGAACATCACCTGCGGTGAT
>JAJQCB010000092.1 GCA_021203005.1 Clostridiales bacterium
GTTCTCCCCTCCTCTGCTACATTTGTATGCGCGGACGGATTGTCCGTATTTAATCGATCCTGTTTTGCTTCTCCCTGAGCGGCACCCAGAGGTTTGTCAAGAGCCTTTATGATACAGCTCAGATCAATTTATGTGTCCCTTCAGGAAGCCATAAGCCTGTACCATCGACTCAAAAGGGGCAATCCCCATCCACATGGTCGCTAAATCATTGCCCAGCCTTGCACAATCCCCGGCCAACCCGAAGCCGTACTTTCTCCTGATTTCGTATTTCCCATTTACCTTTTCGACTGCGAACTCTGCTCCATCAGCTCGCTTCATTGTCAACCTTTCCTTGTTCATCCTGCTCCATCCTTTTTATAAAGTGAGAGACCGTATTTCGGTTTACCTTGTAGATCTTCGCTATCTTACAAATGGAGACGCCCTGTGCGCGCAGGTCTTTAATCACCTCCTCCTTCCCGGAAAGCTTCACATGGGATGATGTACTGCCTTTTGGTCTTCCGAGAACCACGCCCTCCGACTTCTTTCTGGCAAGCGCTTCCTTCGTCCGCTGGCTGATCAGGTTCCTCTCGATCTCGGCGGAAAGTCCAAAGGCAAATGCCAGGACCTTGCTCTGAATATCATCCCCAAGCCTGTAGTTGTCCTTGATCGTCCATACCCTGCACTCCTTGGTCATGCAGATATTGAGGATTTCCATGATCATGAACAGATTCCTTCCGAGCCTTGAAAGCTCAGCACAGATAATCAGGTCCCCCTTTTTCACTTTTTTCAGGAGCTTTCCCAGCTCCCTCTTGTCGTAAGACTTGGTTCCGCTGATCGTTTCCTCGATCCAGCCGTCGACCTTCAAATTCTCACGCTTGCAGAAGTTATTGATCTCGAAGCGCTGGTTCTCCACTGTCTGCTTGTCACTGCTCACACGAATGTATCCATAGATCATTTCTTTTTCCTATTTTCGGAGCTCAGCTAAATACGAGCTACAACAAGTACAGCAATCAGAAGTATCATCTGAAGAATCGCCATAACCAGCCCGCTGCACTTTAACTTCCCCTGCGATATCTTCAGGCCATAGGCCAGATTGCAGAAGCTGAAACCAACTGCGAAACCTGAAACTGCAACCGATACAATCTGGAAATAAAGCATGTGTGTTCCTCCTACTTTTCACTGTTCTTCTGTTTCTATCGTTATGCCCGGAATAATTCTCTCTGGATAGATAATCAGTTCATAAGCTGTTGTTCCAGCCTCTTTTGTGCTATCCTTTCCATACAGGGCGTTGCCGCGCCCGAGTATTACGAAAGGAGGGAACACTTATGACAATTCCCGAAACCATTGAGCTTTTTACACAGGTCATGATTTCTGAGATCGGCCATATCACTCACGACGAGGCTTTATACGGTGCTCTCATACAAGCTACAAAAGACGCCGCCCAAATCGTCACGGAAACGTATGAAGCCTCCGAAAAACTGGCAGAATGATCATCTGCATAACCAGAATCATTCCAATCGAAACGGCTATGTTATTCTTCAACGACGTGGCCGTTTTGTCTGACAATTTTTCTATTTCCTCATGGACAAGCCGCTGCGTTCGCTTCCAGTACCATTCGTCCATTCCCCGGACATAGCCCTCAAAAGCATACCGCCTGTCCCTATCCGTTTTGTAATAATCTGCTTCATTTCTCAATCCACTGTCCACCATGTTTATTCACCTCCTCAGATCCCAGCGGATATCCAGCCTCTGAGCGCATTGTCCGGATACCTTCTCTTTGATATTTCTCCATCAGAGTATCAAATGCTTTCCACTCCTCAGTTTCTTCAAGTTCGTACCACGCGTGGTAAGGAACAGCAAATCGAATTACATCCCAGTGACCACGAAAACCAAAATACTGGACTCCCCTCTTAGGCACTGGACGTTTTGACATTTCCTGATCGACCTGCATCTGAACTGTAAATTCTAAATGCTTCAGTTCCTGTCTTAATTCGGATAGTGTCCAATTTGTAATGAGTGACCCTGTCACAACCGCAAACAATATTACAAGAGCCGCCACTTCCACTTCCCTCACCTCCCTTTCCCCTCGATTGGCGGAACGCCAAAGAGGTTTGTCAATATGTTCTCTAAAATTTGTGGTGTCTTTTAATTTGTTAATAGCTGTTGTTCCAGCCTCTTTTGTGCTATCCTTTCCATACAGGGCGTTGCCGCGCCCAAGTATTACGAAAGGAGGACTTCTTATGGCTACATTTAAGACTGATACATCTGGCTTTGATGATGTCATCAAACAGCTTAGCCAAATCGAGATCACCTGTCCCAACTGTGAAAAATCATTCTCTCTGTCGCTGGATGACCTTCATGGGAAAGTAATTTGTCCACACTGTAATGTCGATATCAAGATAGAATCGACATAAGTCTATTCAACAGCTCAATGGTCTTCTCCAAATTCTCGTTGAGCTGTTTTGTCTCTTTTTCAATCTTCCTGGCCTGCTTCATGTACCTTTTGTAGCCCTTTAATTCGATGCTCATTGTTATCTTCTTCTCTTCCATCTTCCCACCTCCCTTCATGCCTTACCGATTGGCGGAACGCCAAAGAGATTTGTCAATATGTTTCCTGTGTGATACAATCTCCTTATCAGTTTCCCTGAAAGGAGCGCTCTATGTCATCACCTTCTCTAAGCAACGAATCCATCGCCCTGCTCCGTGCCTTCATGGAGAACACCTCGCTGTCTCCGGAACAGCTTGAGGGCTATCCCGATGCTTGTCTCGATCAACTTTCCGACGCCGGATTCGTTGAAAGCCACGTCATTGATTTAGATATGAGCCCCCGGGATATTATCGCCGTCCCCATATACTCCGACTTCGTGATCACCGAGACCGGCAAAGCCTACATAGAAGGCCTTGATCGTCGCATCCACGAAAAACGCTGGGAGAATACTCGCTACGCCATTACTACCGGAATAGCTGTTATAGCTTTAGTTGTTGCAATCGCATCAATATACCTACAATATTTAGGCATATTCCTGCCAACATTATCCACCACAGGATGAACCAGCGCCCATAATCTATGAACCATTTCCAGAATCTTTTCTTCATCCTTCTCCTTTCCCCTCGATTGGCGGAACGCCAAAGAGGTTTGTCACCCCACCTGTCCCCTGCTCCACTTCCACAACACATGAATCAAAAGCGCATTCAGTGTCAGTCCCCTGCGCTCCGCCTCCTCCTTGAGCTTCTGATGCAGCTCCTCCGGCATCCGGATCGTCGTCTGTACCACCATTTCGCTGTCACCTCCTTCTGTGATATGAAAATGATAGCAAAATGAAAGAGGTTTCTTACCGATTGGCGGAACGCCAAAGAGGTTTGTCAAGTTTTCTGTTTTTCACTTTAAGTGGACTTCGTGGGCAAAAAAATATTATCCACTGGAATACTGTACAGCACTGCCAGCATTTGCAGGCTTGCAAAGGAAGGACTTGCTTTTCCTTTTTCCCAATTTACTATGGTCTGCTTTCCCACGTGCATCTCACGCGCTACATCTTCCTGCGTCAGTCCGGCATTGACTCTCGCCGCTGCCAGACTGATCTGTAATTTTTCCATTTGATTCCACCTCATGTTCTCCCCGTATAGCCGTTAGGACATCTTTATTCCATCTTAGTCTTCCTTCCGCACCCGCAAAAGTATCGCTATAATAACGATATCCAATACGATCTGCGCTAAATTCAGCATAATTTCAATCATTTTCCCACCGCCTTTCTTTGATCTTTTCCACTATATCTTGACAATGAGTAAATTTGAAGGTATTCTTTTTTTGAGGGGAGGTTTCCCTCCCCATCTCTTAGTCTAACATCTTGCAGATCAGCTCGATGATGGAAACTAAGAGGTTAATGATGGCGGTCACAAGAGCGAGCGTTGTGAGATCTCTTTTGTGGCCGCTTTTCTTACCTTTCTTACTCATTGGCTTCATCTCCTTTCCTTTGATGATCTTATTATATCATCACTTTAAGTGTGTGTCAATACTTAAAGTGTAAATTTTTTACTTTTTTTCTTGCACTTTTCTCACCTTTAGTATATACTCGTATTACATCAAAAAAGGAGTCTCAAAATGCCCGAACGCGAATTTAACAAAATATTTTCTGAGCGGTTACGCTATTTTCTAAACAAGTATGAAATGACCCAATTAGAGCTTTCAAAACGCCTAGGTGTCGGAACTACCTCTGTATATAATTGGACAAATGGGATAAAAACTCCTCGCATGGATAAAGTCGATGCCATGTGCCAAATATTTCATTGTAGACGTTCAGATTTAATGGAAGAACCCAAACAGGAAAGCCAGACCGATGATAACGAACTCATGATGCAGGTTTCTCCACTCGAGAAGAACATCATCATCGAATACCGCAGGTCTGACGATATCACACAGGCTATGGTGCTGCGCGCACTTTCTCTGGAAGAAACAGAGGAGCAAGAGAACTTCTACGCCGGGTAGCCCCGCGGAGGATCGAGATATTCAGAAAATAGAATAATGTGTTTAACAAGGAGGCCGAAGGGGTGTTACGTCAGTCACCGGACTTGCAAAAGAAAGGGGCTGGTGCCAATGGTTACTTACTCGGATCTGATCCAGTTTGTGATTATGCTTTGTGCTGTGATAACTCTTGCTGTTACCATACATAAAAAGTAGCGCCCTCGTCCTGGTAAGATAAGGCGCTACTTTTGTAACACTTATTTGTCGGCGGCTGGGTGTACGCCAGCTTTCAGCTTCCTTGCTAAGTACATTATAAACAGCTTACACAAAATTGTCAAAGATTTTTAACAGCCTGCTCCCTGCGCTGCTCCCTGCGCGCACTTGATCTGGATATGCCCGTTGAAAAAGAGGAGTCAGACGCCGGATAAAAGAGATTGGAATTGAGAGAATCAAATAACTGAATAGTGCATTTACCAAGGCAACTGGGAGGGCGAGTCCATCCGTTCCGGAGTCTTACAGAAGGGGTGGTGCTTATGTACGTTACATATGACAACCTGTTTGCATTTGCGCTGGTGATCATCGCGGTCATCACGCTTGTAAAGAGTTTCTATGATAAACGGAAAAAGTAGTCGCCCGCATCTTGGTAGGATAGGCGACTACTCTTCGTAGTTTAACATTTTGCCCGGGGCGGATAGGTGTGTTCTATCTTTCCCAGTTGTCTTGTTAAGTACATTATAACAGCTTACACAGAATTGTCAAAGATTTTTAACAGCCTGCTCCCTGCGCGCTCGATCTGGATATGCCCGTTGAAAAAGAGGAGTCAGACGCCGGATAAAGGAGATTGGAATCGAGAGAATCAAATAACTGAATAATGTGTTTAATAGGGCAGCCAAGAGGGTGCATCTACCACCGTTTCCGAGTTCTGTTGGAAGGAGTGGTACTTATGAGTACATACGAGGAATTTCAGATTGTATTGACAACTGCATTGTTAATCGTTGCGATTCTGACTTATACACATAAGAAATAGCGCCCCTGCTCTGGTAAAGTAAGGCGCTATTCCTTATGGTTTAGATCTTTATTTGCCGGAAACGGATAGGTTTGCGCTATCGTCTCGGCTGTCCTGTTAAGCACATTATAAACATCTTTCACAGAATTGTCAAAGATTTTTAACAGCCTGCTCCCTGCACGCTCAATCTATATGCCCGTTGAAAAAGAGGAATCAGACGCCGAATAAAAGAGATTGGAATTGAGAGAATCAAATAACTGAATAGTGCATTTACCAAGGCAGCTTGTAGAGCGGCTGTGGTTCTCCACCCTGAGCCTTACAGGGAGGGGATTCTTATGAGTACATACGAGGAATTGCATCTGATCGTGTCCGTTGCGGTACTGATTGTGACTATTCTGACTTATACACATAAAAAATAGCCGCCCTGCTCCTGAGAAAAGTAGACGGCTATTTTTAGTTGAAACTATTCGCCAGGGCGGGGAGCCTTGACCTCCCTTACTGGCTGCCTTGTTAAGTACATTATAGCAAACCTTACAGATTTGTCAAAGATTTTTAAAAACCGGCCCCCCCTGCGCCAACAGGGAACCGGCTACAAAGCTGTTTCAGGTGAATCCCGGAAACAACCCCTCACAGGGCTATTATATCATCTTCCGGGTTCATCTGGCAACAGGTGAATTTTTGTACCCGCATTTTCATATTCTGTACAAGGAGGATGGCCATGACCAACGGAGCCTGTTACATTCGCGTCTCCACATCATATCAGGAGGAGCTCTCCCCTGACGCCCAGAAGCGCCTGCTCCTCGACTACGCGAAGGAGCACGACATCATCATCACCGAGGACAGCATCTACTGGGAGATTGGCATCTCCGGCAGGAAGACGGACAACCGCCCCTCCTTCCGGCAGATGATCGCCGCGGCGAAGTCCCCGGAGCATCCCTACGACGTGGTGCTGGTCTGGAAGTTCAGCCGCTTCGCGCGGAACCAAGAGGAATCCATCGTCTACAAATCACTGCTGAAGAAAAGCGGCGTGGAAGTCGTGAGCGTGTCGGAGCCGCTGCCGGATGGCATCATGGGCGGCCTGATCGAGCGGATCCTCGAATGGATGGACGAGTATTACTCCATCCGCCTCTCCGGCGAGGTCATGCGTGGTATGACCGAGAAAGCGCTGCGCGGCGGCTACCAGGCGGTTCCTCCCCTTGGATACGATCGGAAGCGCGGCGAGACGCCGACTGTCAACGAGCAGGAAGCGGAGCTGGTCCGCATGATCTTCCGGATGTATGTCGAGGAGGGCCGGAGCCTGACGGCGATCGCGAAGATCATGAACCTGGGCAAGTACCCCACCAAGCGCGGCGCGCACTGGAACATGACGCACATCCGGTACATGCTGGGAAATCCCTTCTACATCGGGAAAATCCGCTGGAACCATACCAGCCACATGGACGGGAGAAATGTCAACGATCCTTCCGAGTGGATCGTCTCCGACGGCGTCCACGAACCGCTGATCGATGAAGAAACCTTCCAGAAAGCACAGGAGCTGTTGAAAAGCCGCCCAGGTTGGACGCCCGGGCACATCCCTGCCAGACACTGGATGAGCGGCCTTCTCCGATGCACGAAGTGCGGCGGGCCGATGATATACAGCACCAAAACGAAGCGGAACAACGCGTCTATGCGCTGCCTGCGCCGCACGCAGGGACTCTGTGATGTCTGGAACCGGATCACGATCCCTCGCCTTGAGGAGGCGGTCTGTGAGGGTCTGGAGCTCACTTTCCGGAGCTGCTCCTTCGAGCACATCCGTAAGACGATCCGAGCTCTTCCAGTCGACACGGAAGCGATCCTCCGCGGCCAACTCGATGAGTTGGAGAAAAAGGAACGCCGGATCCGAAAGGCCTACATGGACGGGATCGACTCCCTGGCGGAGTATAAGGAGAACCGGCAGCTCATCGACCGCCAGCGCGCAGAGCTGAGCGCCCGCCTCGCCTCCTTCTCCGGCAGCCCGCCGGACGAGCTCACGCAGGTCGACCGGCTTCAGATGGTCAGCAATATTGGCCACGTACTGGAAATTCTGAAAGATGAAGAGGCAGAAATGCTGAAAAAGGCGGATGCCATCCGCAGCATCTACGAGAAGGTCACCTATGACAAGGCAGCCGAAAAACTTACGTTTTACTTTATTTTATAGGCTTTTTTGAGGGCAGTTACTTTGAATATAAGGATTACAGCTGTGCTCCATGGCTTCAGTAAAGGTCTGCGTCCCGTGTCCCGTCGTCTTCGCGCAGCGGATCTTCCGGTACTCGACAATCTTATAGCCGGGACAGGAGAAGGTATCACTCAGAGTGGATGTCCCCGACAGGAGCGCCGCGGAGGAGGTGAAAATTTTGAAGGTGGAGCCCGGCTCGTAGGTGTCGTTGACGCACTGGTTGCGCCACATCTGATTGAGCGCGTCCTGATATTCCGCGTCCGTCATCGAAGAGCTGTCCGCCCCGGTGTTCAGCGTATAAGGATCGTTCAGGTCGAACTCCGGCACATTGATGCAGGCGTAAATTTCCCCGTTCTGCGGGTTCATGATCAGGATCGACACATAGTCGGCCTCCTTCGCCTCCAGCAGTTTCAAAGCCTCCTGCTGCGCGTAGGCCTGGATGCTGTAGTCCAGACTGAGCAGCAGATTATTTCCGGGGACAGACTCGATGCGCTCCTCCTTCGCGTTCTCGATCTCGATGCCTCGGGCGT
>JAJQCB010000127.1 GCA_021203005.1 Clostridiales bacterium
TCTTCTTCGCATTTTCGCAAAATTCGCAGCCCCCGGCCCCGGCTGGGGCTGGAAGAGCGAAATGTGAATGCCGTCTTTGCGTATTTAGTAGTTAATATAATATGCGCCGATAAGAAAGAAACATACAAAGGAAGATTTTACTTTAACATTTTTGTTTTTCGAAAAAGTACCTCCAAAAACATTGAATTCCCCATAGAAGATGTGCTAGTATAAATATCAGGTTTGGCATAGTCGTTTAGATTAAACAGAAAGGAGGATGCCGGAAAAACTCTGGCTTCCGGACAGGTATAGGATGAAATGAAACTGGGAATTGTCGGACTCCCGAACGTAGGAAAAAGTACATTATTTAACTCTCTGACAAAGGCCGGTGCGGAGTCGGCGAACTATCCGTTCTGCACGATTGATCCGAACGTCGGCATCGTGGCGGTGCCGGATGAGAGGATCCGCCTGCTCGGCGAATTGTATCACTCGAAAAAAGTGACTCCGGCTGTCATTGAGTTTGTGGATATCGCGGGACTGGTGAAGGGCGCCAGTAAGGGAGAGGGACTGGGCAACCAGTTTCTGGCCAACATCCGGGAGGTGGACGCGATTGTCCACGTCGTTCGCTGTTTTGAGGATCCCAATGTGGTTCATGTGGACGGCAGTGTAAACCCGGTGCGCGATATTGAGACAATCAATCTGGAGCTGATTTTCTCGGATCTGGAGATTCTGGAACGGCGTCTGGCAAAGGTGGGCCGTACTGCCCGTATGGACAAAAAAGCAGCCCGTGAGGAAGACCTGCTCAAGAGAATTAAGGATCATCTGGAAGAGGGAAAACCGGCGAAAACCTTTGACCTGGGCGAGGATGATGATGACCGGGAATGGTTTTCTTCTTACAATCTCCTGACGGCAAAGCCGGTGATCTATGCGGCGAATGTTTCGGAGAACGATCTGGCTGACGATGGCGCTTCCAATGCGTTTGTGCAGTCGGTGCGTGAATTGGCTGCGGAGGAGGGAAGCGAGGTCTTTGCCCTCTGTGCCAGCATTGAAGCGGAGATGGCGGAGCTTGAGGATGAGGAGCGCGACCTGTTCCTGGAAGAGCTTGGGATTGCACAGTCCGGTCTGGACAAGCTGATCCAGGCGAGCTACAGCCTGCTCGGGCTGATGAGCTTCCTGACTGCGGGGGAGGATGAATGCCGTGCCTGGACGATTAAAAAGGGCACGAAGGCGCCGCAGGCCGCGGGAAAGATCCATACGGATTTCGAGCGTGGATTTATCCGTGCAGAGGTGGTGAATTATAAAGATCTGCTGGAGTGCGGTTCTCTGGCGGCTGCCAGGGAAAAAGGCCTGGTCGGGCTGGAAGGAAAGGAATATGTGGTGCAGGACGGGGATGTGATCCTGTTCCGGTTTAACGTGTAGCACCAGGGTCTGAAAATCATACTAATTATATCCAAGGAGAAGTGACTTATGAAGATTGTGATTGCGAACGACCACGCGGCGGTGGATATGAAGTTTGAAATTAAGGAATATCTGGAGAGCCTGGGTCACGAAGTGATTGATGTCGGCGCGCAGGATAAGACGAGCTGTCATTATCCGGAGTTTGGCGCAAAGGCCGGCCGGATGGTAGCCGGCGGCGAGGTGGACGGCGGTGTTCTGATATGCGGTACCGGCGTGGGAATCTCCATTGCTGCAAACAAGATTAAGGGGGTTCGGGCGGCGGTCTGCTCCGAGCCGGTGACAGCGCGCCTGGTAAAGGAGCATAATCATGCAAATATGATTGCATTCGGCGAGCGGATTGTCGGGATTGAGACAGCAAAGGCTATCATTGACGCCTGGCTTGGCGCTGAGTGCATGGGAGGAAGGCATCAGCTCCGGGCGGATATGCTGGATGAGCTTTAAACAAGATATCATCGGATTATGCATGTAATTGATATCTTATGACAAAAGGCAGGATTTGCTCTGTAAAAAATATGCTTGAAATCTATACCTGTTTCATATAGAATAGGTAAGAGTGAGGCTATCGCGAAAATAGAGATAATCGTGTGACTGCGAATATTTTTACGCAATGACACAATAATCGAAAGATACAAGGAGGATTTGTGAGATGGCAGATGCAGGAAGTGTAATTAAGAAAGGTGTTACGATTGAGCTGGAGGGCAAGGTTTATCGTGTGGAGGATTTCCAGCACGTGAAGCCGGGCAAAGGCGCAGCCTTTATCCGCACCAAGTTAAAAGACGTGATCAACGGCGGCGTGGTGGAGAAGTCTTTCCGTCCTGCGGAGAATGTTGATACCGCGCATGTAGAGAGAACGGTGAAGCAGTATCTGTACAATGATGATGATTTTTATTATTTCATGGACACTGAGACGTATGAGCAGGTGGATCTGCCCCGCGACAGCGTGGATGACGAGATGAAGTTTGTGAAAGAGAATGAGAATGTCAATATGCTCTCTCACAATGGCAAGATTTTTGCTGTGGAGCCGCCTCTGTTTGTAGAGCTGGAGATCACCGACACGGAGCCGGGCTTCAAGGGCAACACTGCTACCGGCACCTACAAGCCCGCTACGGTTGAGACCGGTGCGCAGGTACAGGTTCCTCTGTTTGTCAACCTGGGCGATGTGATCAAGATCGATACGCGGACCGGCGAGTATCTTTCCCGCGTATAGTCAAAAAACAAACAGATCTCTTATAAAGCAATTGCTTTTGTAAATGTGCTGTTTAAAGCCGAGTGCAAAAACTATTCGCATTCATTTCATCGATGGTTTACAGCGACAGCGGATCGGATACAGAGCCAGGACATTACGGATGCGAAGATCTGGCTGACCAGCATGCCCCACAGGTACGCTTTTAATCCGATGGCAGGGATGCCGAGCCAGATAAACGCGATGCGGATCGCAGAGGATGCGAGATTGATCAGCAGCGTGGCGGTGGCGCGTCCGAGTCCGTGCAGTACGCTCCCCAGTGTGCTTCCGAGGAAGACGAAGGGACAGATCCAGCAGAGGGTTTTTAAGTATATGCCTGCCAGCGTGTTGTGGAAGAGTCGGATGCCGATCCACTCTCCGGTGCCGAGGAATGCAAAGGTACATAAGAATCCCAGGATCGTGCAGAGCTGAACCGTCCGGCGAACCGTTTTGTTTACAAGGGCAGTGTTTCCCTGAGCGGATGCACCGGATATGGCCGGGAGAAGCATCACGGCCAGAGAGTTGCTTATGACTGCCGGGAACATGATGGTGGAGAAGACCATGCCGGTCAGGATGCCGTATACACTCAGAGCATCGGAGGCAGTGTAACCGAATGTCTGCAGCGAGAGCGGGATCAGCAGCGCTTCCACAGCGGAAAAAATGCTGCCTGCCAGACGGTTTAACGTCAGCGGTATGGCAAGCGAACATAAATTTTTGTAGATTTTCCATAGAGACAGTGTATTTTGTGAAGAAATATGCTGTCTTTTCTTTTTTTTATCTTTCTTTGAAAACGCCAGCGCGGTAACACAATAGCATGTCGAACCGATTTCGCCGATCAGAATTCCCCAGACTGCGTCGGAAGCGGATGGTATCCGACCCTGTTCTGCCGCAATCTGCATCAGAAGCCAGACCCCCAATACACGGATAATCTGCTCAAAAAGCTGGGAAAATGCAGGTATCGCGGCTTTTTTTCTGCCGTAGTAATAGCCGTTGATATAGGAATGGACTCCGGCAAAAGGAATGGCCCAGAGCATAATATAAAGCAAAGAGGTTCCGTTCATTCCTTCCATCATAATCCGGCAGAACCAGTCTGCTTTTGTGCGGATCAGAAGCATACCAGGCAGAGACAGTGTAAGTGTTATGGAGATTCCGGCCAGCAGAAATCTTCTTGCCTGCCGTTCGGATTGGCAGGAGGCACAGCAGCGGGAGATGGCGGTCTGGATTCCGGATGAAGTGACAGCCAGAAAGAGGGCAAAAATCGGGAATATAAGCTGATACATACCGAGACCTTCTGCACCAATCGCCCGTGACAGGAATATTTTATAATAAAAGCCGATAAATCTGCTGATGATTCCCGCGAAGGTCAGAATCAGCGCGCCGGAGATGACGCTGCTTTTCAGGATATTATATTTTTTCATGATCGTTTGCCTCCGGGAATGTTTCGGATATAAATGATTTTTCTGTAATAGTTTATGCGCAGATTTGCCGGTAAATGAAAGAGGAATGTTTTTTATGAATCGGATGATATATTTAGATCACGCGGCAACCACACAGCCGTTTCCGGAGGTGCTGGAGGCCATGCTTCCCTATTATGAGGGGTATTTCGGGAATCCCTCTTCCGCCTATGAACTGGGGGAGGAGAGCAAGCAGGCCGTGGAGCAGGCGCGCAGTATGATTGCGGCGACGCTTTCCGTGGAACCGGAGACGATTTATTTTACTTCGGGAGGAACGGAGGCGGACAACTGGACGCTGCGGTATGCGGTAAATAGTGCAAAAGATTTAAGATACAATCCGCCCCATATTATCACGACATCCATCGAGCACAACGCAATTCTCCGCACCTGTGAAGTCCTGGAGCGGGAGGGTGTGCGGGTGACCTATCTGCCGGTGGACCGTGAGGGCGTTGTGAATCTGACATCTCTTGCAAAGGCAATTTCTCCTGAGACGGTGCTGATTTCCGTCATGTACGCAAATAATGAGATCGGCACTTTGCAGCCCATACGCCAGGCTGCGTCCATCGCAAAAAGCCATGGGATATTGTTTCACACAGACGCGGTGCAGGCCTACGGGCAGGTTCCGATAGACCCGCAGCGGATGGGGATTGATCTGTTATCGGCCAGCGGACACAAGCTGAACGGGCCGAAAGGGATCGGTTTTTTATATGCGCGGGAAGGATTGGATCTGGATCCGATGATTCTGGGCGGATCCCAGGAGAGAAATAAGCGGGCGGGAACGGAGAATGTGCCGGGCATTGTCGGCCTGGGAGAGGCCGTCCGGATGTCCCACCGCATGCTCCGGGAAAAGATGGAGCGCGAGACGGCGCTTAAGAATTATATGTTCCGGAGGCTGTTGACAGAAATTCCGGATATCAAAATCAACGGGGCGGCGCAGATGCGGCTTCCAAACAATGTAAACTGCAGTATACGCGGTATCAACGCCGGCGCTTTCGTCGCTCTGATGGATCTGGAGGGAATCTGTGTCTCCGCCGCCTCCGCCTGCTCCGCCGAAAGTGAGGAGCCGTCCCATGTCCAGCTGGCGATTGGAAACACCCCGGCGGAGGCACGCAGTGCTGTCCGCATCACGCTGGGATATGAGACGACACGGGAGGAGATTGATTATACAGTAGATACAATGAAGCGGCTGGTCGAAAAGCTGCGGGTGATGGAACCATAAAAAATCAGTTTTTCTTATATTTTGTCTCACAGTATTTGCAGCGGTAAATCTCTTTCTCCGGATCTGTGAGATAGAAGATCTGGTCCAGCTCCTGCTCGATGGAAGAAATGCACCGGGGATTTTTGCACCGGATGACGTTTTTGATCTGCAGCGGGAGCTGCAGGTCTTTCTTTGCCACAATTTTTTCATCCTTGACAATATTTACCGTGATGTTGTGATCGATGAAGCCGACAAAATCGATATTGAGAGTGGCCGGATCGCATTCGATCTTCAGAATGTCCTTTTTGCCCATCTTGTTGCTGCGGGCATTCATGATCATGGCTACCGGACAGTCCAGGTCGGCCAGCTTTAAGTAGTGATAGATGGAAAGGCTGGTGCCGGCTTTGATGTGATCCAGGACATAGCCCTCCTTGATTGCGCCTACGTTTAACATCTTCGTCTCCATTCCGCCGCCGGTTCGGCAGCACAGGTTATTTTCGATAAGTTTCTGAAGTTCCTCATCCATCTCAAGCGAAGATGGCCGGAACACGGTATCCCATGTGGATATTGATTCGGGAAACTATTTTCAATTAAACTTCTATCTCCAGCAGCGTGAGAATAAGCGCCATGCGGACATACACGCCATACCGGGCCTGTTTGAAATAAACGGCCCGCGGGTCGTCGTCCACCTCGACGGAAATCTCATTGACACGGGGGAGCGGGTGGAGCACCAGCATGTCCTTCGGAGCCAGCTCCATTTTCTCTTTGTTTAAGATATAAAAATCTTTCATGCGGATGTAGTCTTCCTCGTTGAAGAAGCGCTCCCGCTGTACACGGGTCATATAGAGGATATCCAGTGCGGGCAGGGCGTCTTCCAGCTTTACAACTTCGCGGAACGGGATATTGTTCCGCACCAGAACTTCGTCGTGGAGGTTGCTCGGAACGCGGAGCTCTTCGGGGGAGATCAGCTCAAAGCGTATGCCGGGATAGCGGATCAGCGCGTGGATCAGGGAGTGGACGGTGCGGCCGAACTTTAAATCGCCGCAGAGGCCGATCGTCAGGTGATCCAGACGCCCCTTTAAACTGTAAATCGTCAGAAGGTCGGTCAGCGTCTGCGTAGGATGCTGGTGTCCGCCGTCGCCTGCGTTGATTACAGGGATTGTGGCTTTCTCGGATGCTACCAGCGGCGCGCCTTCCTTGGGGTGGCGCATGGCGCAGATGTCTGCGTATTCGGATATGACGCGAATGGTGTCGGAAACGCTTTCCCCCTTGGACGCAGAAGAGTTGGCTGCGTCGGAAAAGCCGAGCACCTTGCCGCCGAGGTGCAGCATGGCGGATTCAAAGCTTAGGCGTGTGCGTGTACTTGGTTCGTAAAAACAGGTAGCCAGTATCTTTCCCTCGCAGGCATGCGCGTATTTTTCCGGATGCTGCTCAATGTCGTTGGCCAGACGCAGAAGCCTGTCCAGTTCTTCCACCGAGAAGTCCAGCGGGCTGATCAAATGCCTCATAAAATGCCTCCTTATATCTGCGGTTTGTTTTCTTTTTATCATATCGTAATGCTTTCCAAAATACAATAGGCAGTTAAACAAAATACGCATTTTCGACCGTGATATTTGCGTTTGAAATCTTTCTTTTTTTTGCGGCTTGTAATCAGTTCTTTCAGCGTTTAAGATGGTAGACAGAGATATTTTTAAGAGGAGGGTATTGTGTTATGATCATTCCGAAATATTATGAGGATATCCACACATTAAATGTGAATACGGAGCCGATCCGCGCCTATTATATTCCTGCGTCTCCGGATCAGAAGCTGAACTGGACCAGCAGGCGCGAGACGGATCGTTTTTATCTGCTGAACGGGGACTGGAAGTTCCTTTATTATGACAGCATTTATGACTGCCTTGAGGTGTTCTATGAGGAGGGTTACGGTACCGATGAGTTTGATACGATCCCGGTTCCGTCCAACTGGCAGGATCACGCGTACGGGCTGCATCAGTATACCAACACCCGTTACCCGTTCCCCTTTGACCCGCCCTATGTGCCCCATGAGAATCCCTGCGGCGCCTATGTGCGGAACTTTTCCTATCACAAGGCGGAGGGGACTGCGACATACCATCTGAACTTTGAGGGAGTGGATTCCTGCTATTATGTATGGCTGAACGGCACGTTCATCGGCTATCACCAGGTATCCCATTCCACCGGCGAGTTCGATATTACGGATCAGCTGCGGGAGGGGGAAAATACCCTGGCGGTTCTGGTGCTGCAGTGGTGCGACGGCAGCTATCTGGAGGATCAGGATAAGTTCCGCAGTTCCGGTATTTTCCGCGATGTCTATATTCTTGCCCGGCCGGAAAATTATGTGCAGGACTACTTCACGACGACGGTTTTAAAGGATAATTATAAAAATGCAACGGTGCAGATTAAGCTGACGTTCGCGGGGGAGGAAATCCCTGTTTCTTACCGCCTGATGACGCCATGCGGCTGCACGGTGGCGGAGGGAAGTTCAGTCGGAGCGGAAATTTCCTTTGATGTGGAGGATGTAACACTGTGGAACGCAGAAGAACCGTATCTGTACACGCTGGTTCTGGCGACGGATGGCGAAGTGATCCGTGATCATATCGGATTCCGCGAGATCAAGGTGGTTGACAGTGTTGTTTACCTCAACGGACAGAAGCTTCGTTTCCGCGGCACCAACCGTCACGACAGCGACCCGTATGTGGGTTCCGCTGTTACTCTGGATGGCATCCGCACGGACATGGCGCTGATGAAGCAGCATAATTTCAATGCGATCCGCACCAGCCATTATCCGAATATGCCGGAGTTCTACGAGCTCTGTGATGAGTATGGTTTTTACGTGATCGACGAGACGGATCTGGAGATTCACGGCGTGGTCGATCTCTACAATGTCAATATCTTTGAGGAGGGCGGCGAGCATCCGTTCCCGCCGTTTATCTGTGATAATCCGGACTGGAAGGAGCCGGTGCTTGACCGCGTGCAGAAGTGCGTGCTCCGCGATAAGAACCGTCCCTGCGTCGTGGTATGGTCCATGGGTAACGAGTCCGGTTACGGCTGCACGTTTGAAAATGCGCTTGCCTGGACGAAGAGCTTTGATGAGACGCGCCTGACCCACTATGAAGGGTCGCTTCACCGCCCGCGCAACCCGATCGGCGGAAAGAATGATTATTCGAATATTGATCTGCGCAGCCGCATGTATGCCTCCATTCCGGAGATGCACGCCTATCTGCAGAACAATCCGGACAAACCCTTTGTCCAGTGTGAGTATATCCACGCCATGGGCAACGGCCCCGGAGATATCGAGGACTACTATGAGCTGGAGGAGATGTACGACACCTATGTGGGCGGATTTGTCTGGGAGTGGTGCGACCACGGCGTTTACATGGGTAAGACCAACAGCAGACATAAAAAGTTTTACTATGGCGGAGATTTCGGAGAGTACCCGAACGACGGCAACTTCTGCATGGACGGACTGGTATATCCGGACCGCACGCTTTCGGTCGGCATTAAGGAGTACAAGAATGTACACCGCCCGGTGCGTGTGAAGCTTGTGGATGCTGCTGCCGGAACATATATTTTACAGAACAACCTGGATTTCCTGAATCTGAAGGACGCGCTTTATCTGACCTGGTCCGTTTGGTGTGACGGGGATAAGATTTCCGAGGGAGAGGTGCACGATACGGAGATTCTGGATGTCGCCCCGAGGACGAAAAAAGAAGTCACGCTTCCCATCGAGGTGCCTGCCGAGAAGGGCAAAGCTTATGTCATGATCCGTTCCCACAAGCTGAAAGCGGACTGGTTCAGGGAAGAGGGCTTTGAGCTTGGCTTTGACCAGCTGTTTTTGAATGATGCGCCGACAAAGAAGCTGACCGACCTGCTGGCTGCCGAGGGCGCCGGGGAAAAGGCGGTTACTTACAGTGAAGATGAGCGTTACGTGTACATTGAGGGTCAGGATTTCTCCTATACTTTCAACAAGCTGACCGGCGTGATCGGCAGAATTGTATACAAAAATCACAGCTTTATGGACGACCCGATGGAATTGAATATCTGGCGTGCTCCGACAGACAATGACCGCATCGTGAAGCGGCTGTGGTATGCGGCGGGTTATGACTGCATGCAGACCCGGACTTACAGCAACGAGTTTGAGACGCTGGAGGACGGAAGCCTGAAGATCACCACCGTATCTGCTATGGCTCCGGTTTTCCACCAGAAGTATCTCGACTTTGAGATTACCTGGATCATTAAGCCCGACGGTACGATCGACGTCCATTTTGAGGTGGAGCGCGACGCCGTGATGCGCGGTACCTACGCACCTTACTTCAATCATCCGGAATTGAGGCTGGATCGCCACGGCATTGAGAATAACTTCGAGATTCACGAGGCGTATCTGCCGAGACTCGGACTTCGCCTGCATCTGCCGAAAAACATGTGCAAGGTGGAGTACTACGGCTACGGTCCTTACGAGAGTTATATTGACAAGCACCAGGCCAGCTGGTTCGGAAAGTTTGACGCCCATGTGGCGGCGATGCATGAGGATTACATCCGGCCGCAGGAGAACGGCAGCCATTACGGCTGTGAGTATGTCACGGTAGCGGACCGGACGCACCGGCTTTCCGTCTACAATGAGACGCCGTTTTCTTTCAACCTATCCCAGTACACCGCGGAGGAACTGACGAAGAAAGCGCACAACTACGAGCTGGAGAAATCCGGGCAGACCATCTTCTGCATTGACTATCGGCAGAGCGGAATCGGCTCCGGAAGCTGCGGACCACAGCTGGCGAAGAAGTACCGGCTGAATGATACGCACTATAGCTTCGGATTCCATATCCGGCCGGAGGAGCTGTAAACAATATGATCACACTGACCCAGATGGAGTATTTTCTTGAAGTGGCGCAGTGTAAGAGCCTGTCCATGGCGGCTGAGCACTTATTTATGACTCAGCCTGCCCTGGGCAGACAGATGACGGCCATGGAAAAGGAATTGAATATGCAGCTGTTTATCCGTTCTTACAGGGGGATAAAACTGACGCCCGCCGGTATGATTCTGGAAGAACGGTTTCGCGAAATTCTGGATTTGTACAGGGAATCCGTAAAGCTTGCGGAAAGCAAGAGCTATGGTTATGTAGGGAAACTGACGCTGGGTCTGCTGGATGGTTTGAATCTCGACACAATACTGTTTTACACTCTGGACAGATTCAAAGCAGAGTACCCGAATGTAGAGGTAGTGATTCAAAGCAAGTCGTTTGGTGATATTTCAGCAGGGCTGCAAAGCGGCCAGCTGGATGCCGGGATTTCACTGAATATTAATTTCCTTGAAGAGTCGGCGATACAAACATATGATATAAAAATGTATCAGCCGGCCTTTGCGGTTCCGGTCAATCATCCTCTTGCAGAAAAAGAGTCTGTCTCTTATGAAGATTTCAGAAACTATCCGTTGATGATCGTGAGGGCGGCGGATTCTTTTTACGGAAATGAATTTGTCAAAGGTCAGTTCCGCACCTATGGCGGGTTTGTGCCGCAGCTGCATTTTGCGGATAATATGCAGGATGTGCTGCTCTGGGTAGAGTCCGGACAGGAGTGCGCTCTGCTGAATATGAGCATGAAGCTGATTGATAACCCGATGATAAAAATGTACCCTTTTGATGATCCGTATCCCAATTATATTCAGCTGGGCTGTCTGAAAACAAATCACAATCCGATGATTTCGGTTGCGCTTTCGTTTCTGAGGGAAGCGTCAGATCAATAGTTGAATAGATATGGAAAGTAACGGGAGGATATGCCTTTTTGGCATACCTTCCTTTTTTAATAGGCATTTTTCTAAAACGGAAATTCAAATTATAATAGACATATCTTACAGGACGGTCCGGTATAAGAATAATAAGAAAGGTAATTACGAAACTGCTAATGGCGCAGTTTTCAACAATTTCGCAATTGCCTGAGAATAATAAGAGGAATGGAGGCAGCAGGATGACACACAAGGAACTGGTATTAGAGGTATATAAACATAAAAATGTCGGTTACGTGCCGTGTATTTTTACAGATATGGACATTTTTAAATCGGCGGCGATCAATGAACGGCCGGAGCAGGGAGGAAAGGACTGGTTTGGCGTTGACTGGACTTTTGTGCCGGAGGTCATGTCTCCCATGGTGACCCCGGGTACGAAAGTGATCACAGATGTTACAAAGTGGAAAGAGCAGGTAAAATTCCCTGACCTGACGCAGTATGACTGGGAGAAATTTGCCGCGGAAGAAACCGCCTCCTGGGACAGGGAAAATAAGGTTTCCTATATGATGCTGATAAACGGGATCTTTGAGCGCACCCACGCTCTGATGGGCTTTGAGGATGCACTCTGCGCAATGTATGAAGAACCGGAAGCGTATCAGGAACTGATCGATGCAATCACAGATTATAAAGTTGAGGTGATCAAAATCATCGGGAAGTATTATAAGCCGGATGTCCTGGCCTGTCATGATGATTTCGCGTCCGAAGACCGGCTTTTTATGAGCATTGACATGTGGGAGGAGTTTTTCAAAGAGCCCACGCAGCGATTGATTGACGCGGTACATGAACAGGGGATTATCTACGAGCAGCACTGCTGCGGATATGTATATCCGATTTTTGACCAGCTTGTGGAGATGGGGATTGACGCGATTGAACCGCTGCAGGTAAAAAATCCTCTGAGGGAAATGAAAGATAAATATCAGGACCGGGTTACATTTGTGGGCGGTTATGACGTCCAGAATGTGTATGACAGGGTCGGCGTTACCGAAGAGGAGATGCGCGCTGAGACGAAACGCGTGATGGATCTCATGGCGCCCGGAGGCAGCTTTATCTCATTCCCCCTGACCATTACCTTTGATTTTGTCCCTGTATTTATTGATGAACATATGAAGTATGCGTTTGATTATGGGGATAAGTAATATTTTTGCATCTTGAATGAAAAATAGTGTGAACGGAAGAAGACAGGAAGCTTTTTGCTCCTGTCTTTTTTTCTGCGCAGAGGGGTGCGTAAGGAATATGCCAGCTGTGCTGTCTGCATCCCGAGCGGCGAATAAGAGGCAATAGAGGCCTCCTGCCCGATTACATCTGGCGCTGCAGGTTCCGGAAACATTGATAGGCAATTCTGCAGCAGAGACTGCACAAAGAAAAATTTACCCCGATCTTACAAAAGGTGCAATGGAAATTTTACACACCTGTAGTAGCTTTATGATGATATCGGGAACCCGTAGGTACGATAATTTTGTAAGGGTTTTAATCCCAATACTATTTATAGAAAGAAAGGGGATTGCGATGAACAAGAGAAAAAACTCCCTGTCGGTTTTCCGGCATAGAACATTTTTATCTGTTGTTTTGCTGATTGGAGTAATGATATTGATGACCGTAAGCGCCTGCGGCGGCGCATCAGATCAAAGCGCAGTGAAAGTGGACGGTCTGGATACGCTGGGTGCGGTACAGGTAATTTCCCGTGAGGAGGGTTCCGGCACGCGGAGTTCGTTTGCGCAGCTGCTCGGCTTCGACGACAGTGAGGATGAGACAAAGTCCGACAGGACGACGGATGACGCGGTGATTGCAGAGGACGCGGAGGCGGTGATTGCGGCGGTGCGCGGGGAGGAATCCGCGATCGGCTACATTTCCATGGGTTCTCTGGATGAACTGGAGAGTGAAACGGTACTTTCTGTCGACGGCGCGGCAGGCACGATAGAAAATGTAAAAAAGGGAGATTATACCATAAGCCGTCCGTTTCTTCTGGCGTGGAGCGGAAGCCTGAGTGACCTGGAGGAAGATTTCCTGACCTACATAGACGGAAAAGGGCAGAGCATTGTGGGAGAATCCTATGTGACGGTGGGCGAAAGCACCACTTTCCTTTCCGGGCAGTATGCGGGAACGATTACCATACATGGATCCACGTCCGCGGCGCCTCTGCTGGAGGAGCTGGCGGCGGAATATATGGAGATCAATACAAATGCGGTCGTCGAGGTGGTGGCGAGTGATTCCACCTCCGGCTTAAACGATGCGATGCAGGGTGCCTGTGACTTCGGCGCGGCTTCCAGGGAACTGAAAAGTTACGAGGAAGAACTGCTGGATTATCAGGTATTTGCCTACGATGGTATTGCGGTGATTGTAAATGAGGCAAATCCGCTGACGGATGTGACCCCGGAAGAACTGGCGGATTTGTTTACCGGAGAGATCAAAAGCTGGGACGAAATAAACGCCGGGAGAGAATAAACAGGTAATTGCGAAACTGATTATGTTGCACATATCAGCGTACATTTTCAATAGTTTCGCAATCGCCTAAAGAGAGTAAAGCACGAAGGGAGAAACAGAAAATGAATGAGACAGTCCAGATTATTTTCGGATTATGCGGCGGTCTTGCCATATTTATCTTTGGCATGAATATGATGAGCGACTGCCTGCAGAAAGCAGCTGGCGAGAAGATGAAGAGCATCCTGGCGCTTCTGACGAAAAACCGTATTTTAGGCGTGATTGCAGGCGCGCTGGTGACCGCGGTTCTGCAGAGCAGCAGCGCTACTACGGTGATGGCAATCGGATTTGTCAGCGCGGGACTGATGACGCTGCCCCAGGCGATTCCAATTATTCTGGGAGCCAACATCGGCACAACGATGACGGCGCAGATTATCGCATTTAAGATTACAAACTATATTTATGTATTTATTTTTGCAGGGTTTATCATTGCTTTTATCACGAAAAATGAAAAAATCCGGAATATCGGCCAGACGATTTTTGCATTCGGCCTCCTTTTCCTTGGAATCGAGACGATGGGAGATGTCATGAAGCCGCTGGCCTCCAGTCCTGTTTTCACCCAACTGATCGGACAGGTGGCAAATGTTCCGATCCTCGGCGTGGCCGTGGGTACGCTGATGACGCTGGTGGTGCAGAGCAGCAGCGCCACCATTGCCGTGCTGCAGAATTTTGCCTCACAGGCCGGGCCGGACGGCGTGACCAGTATACTGGGGCTGGCCGGCGCCATCCCGATTCTGCTGGGCGATAATATCGGTACCACGATCACCGCATTGCTTGCTTCGATCGGGCAGTCGCGGGATGCGAAGCGGACGGCCGTGGCACACACGGTGTTTAATGTATCCGGCGCAGTAATCTTTATCTGGTTTGTCAAACCGTTTGCAAAGTTTATTCAGTACATTTCGCCTAAGGGTGCGGAGGTAGATGTGATTTCCCGCCAGATCGCCAATGCGCACACGGTGTTCAACATTACGATGACCATCATCTGGGTCTGCCTGCTGGGGCTTTTGATTAAGATTGTTATGAAAATTGTGCCTGATGGAAAAGCGGGAGAGGTAGATCTGTCCACGCCGGTTTATCTGGATAAAAATGTGATTCATCAGCCTGCGGCGGCTCTCCGCCTGGTGGCTCAGGAAGTCCTCCGCTGCGGTGATATGGTAAAAACAATGCTGACGGATGTAACCGGTATGGTTCGGGATAACAATGCCAATATCATGAAGAATGTGGAAAAATATAAGAAAGCGTTAAATGATATGGATGGCGAGATCAACGATTACATTGCGGAGCTTTTTTCTTCCGGAACTCTGACGGAACAGCAGGCCTCCCAGACCGCGCGGCTTTTATGCGTGCTCAGTGATGTGACCAGGATGGGAAATCTTTCTGCGGATATGGCGGACGCCGTCTGGAATAAAGCGGAGAAAAAATATGTCTTTTCCGAGGCGGCCGACCAGGATATCGGAGACTGTTTAAAAAAGATTTCCGGTATGTATGAGGATTCCATGGCCGCAATGGCCCGCGGGGATTTTGAGACGCTCGCCGATATTCTGCGGTATAATGAGGAAATTCTGAACCTGGATGTTGATCTGCGTCAGTCCCATATGCAGCGTGTACAGACCGGACTGTGCAAAAAGGAGATGACTGCTCCGTTTACCCAGATCTTAAACTGCATTGACCGTATGGGCAACGGCTGTGTCAATCTGGCGGAGGGCGCTCTGGATCAGATGAATTTCTGCTACTTCATCGGGGAGGCGAAAGAATGATCTGTATGTTGGAGGAGCAGCTGCCGGAGGCAGATCTGGAGACTGCAAAGCGCGCCGTTTCCCAGGCAGTATTTTTGACCACAGAAAGAGAGTGCAGCGACTTGTTCAAAGCACTCTCTGTGCACGTGGAAATGGAAACTTCCCTTTCTGAAATCTGTTTCTGCAAGGCGGAGAGCCAGCAGGACTGTCTGTATGGAACGCTGGCTGTTCCGCGGATTCTTGATGTCCTGGGAAAGCGGCATCAGATTGCCTATGTTGTTACGGAGCGTTATCTGATTTTTATCGACAACACGGATTTTACGGAGCGGATGATCCGGCAGATCCGCGTGAAACGGGCGCAGCAACGCATGCGGAGAGAACGCTTTCTGTACTATTTCATGCTGGAGCTGATGGCGAAAGACTCTGTCCTTCTGGAGACATATGAAAACGCGCTGATGGATATGGAGGATGAGATAACCAGTGATGCTCCGGAAAATTTTTTAAGCCGTCTCCAGCCCCTGCGCAAGCAGCTTCTGACCTTGCGCGGATATTATGATCAGCTTATGGACATGGCGCGGGAATTGGAGGAGAATGAAGACCGCTATTTTGCGAAAAAACAGCTGAAGTATTTCAACACGATTGCGGACCGGGCGGAGCGTCAGAAAGACCGGGTGAGCACACTCTTAGAGTATGCCCAGCAGGTCCATGACGCTTACCAGGCTACGGTGGACAGCCGCCAGAACTCCAATATGCAGTTTCTGACGGTTATATCTACCATCTTTTTTCCGCTGACTCTGATCACCGGGTGGTATGGGATGAATTTTGAAAACATGCCGGAGTTAAAGCATGGGTATCCGATTGTGGTGCTGCTGAGCCTGGCGGTGCTGGCGATCTGCATCGGGTTGTTTAAAAAGAAGAAGATTTTGTAGAAAAGCTGCAATACTTTATTATTATGTAACTCAATGGAAAATCGCCATTGGCGTAAATTTCATATATGCAGCAAAGATGCATAGCTTTATTTTATTCCTGGCTGGTTCATCTCATAGGAGAGAATCAGCCATAATCTGTCTTTATAATCATCAAAATCATCCTGCAGGAGTGAGTTGATTTTTTTGAAACGGTATACGAGCGAAGTACGGTGCATCTCCATGGCCTCCGCTGTGGCAACGAGATTTCGCTCATGAGTCAGATACATATATAAAGTGTATGCAAGTTCGGAATGATGTGCCTCGTCATATTCCAGGAGTAATTTCATCTTTGGATGGCAGAATACTTCCGGCGATTCATTCAGCGTAAAAATATTCAGTATATGATCCAGGTAATAGTCCTTGTAAAAGAACAGGTTCGGCTCTGCATGGCTACACACACCCAGTTCAATGGAACGAAGCGCCTGTTTATAATACTCTTCAAGGTTCAGAATATCCTGAAAACAATTGCTTAAACCGGCATAAAGGCCGTTTTCCTGACAGAATTGCCGCGCTGTTTCCAGATATTCCGGGGAGATCAGCTGTTTGGCAAGGATGTTAATAATGCAGACAACCTGTCCGTTATATATGATAACTTTTGAGTGCGGGAATCTGCTTTCTATCATGTTGCGGACCTGTACCGGATTCATGGTATGAACGCTCCTGGCGAGCTCAAAAACCATGCAGTACATATTGCCGGAGAATTCACTGGACACATACTGCATACGATATAATTCGCTCCGCGGAGCGGCTATTTTTTTATCCAGAAGATCTTTTAGAAAATATTCGTAGTTGAAACCTCTGGAATTATGGATAAATGAATCTTTCCTCATCTGGAGATCAATAAATTTCTTTAAAACAAGGAGCATTTCACTGTCCGGAGATTTGAAAGGACGGTTTACCGCGGATACCACAATATGCCCGAGGTTTTTCTGTGTATTGATCGAGCAGTAGAGCTGGTCATATCCCAGTTCCTCATTATATGCCTGTATTGGGATCTCGCTTTTCATCACGTGGCTGTGTAGGTTATGCCGGTCGGCCATCTTAAAATCTGCTTTTGTAAAGCCTTTATTTATCACAACATCGCTGTCAATATTCAGCTTCCGGATGGCTTCCCAGGTAGCCGCAATCAGGTTGTAGCCGCCGTCAAATACAAAGATAGGGTTATGCAGGACATTATAGGAATACTCCACCGCTTCCTGCAGCCCATCCTCAAAAGATAAGAATTCCAGAAGAGTCTGCCCAAACATGCCGATACCGCACTGGGAGTTAAAGTAATTCTGCAGACTTGTATAGACAGCGCTTACATCCTCCGCCTCAACCAGAAGCAGACTAATCTCTTTCGGAAACTGATCCGCCAGAGCCTGCAGGTCAGAGTCTGTCTGTGCTATATAGAGCATATGTATATTTTCCGTCACATTTTCGAACCGGATATTGTCATCCGCAGTACAGGTATACAAAAGATGATCCATATGCGGTGCCGGGGCGCTGCTCCACTTGGTCCATCCGGTCAGGCAGTGCCTGCCGTCTGAGTTTGTGAGTAAATTAGGCATGGAAGAAAACAGGTGCTGAATATTTTTAAGTCCTACATACACAGTGACAGTCCTTCTTTCTCTCAGTGATGCTCACAGTGTAACATAAATTTATACATTCGTGTAGAAAAAATCTCTTTTTTTTCATTCCCATTTCAGAAAGAAAAAAATCATATCACTGATAGAATGAAAAGAAAACGCAGGAGGTATTTTATGAGCTTGGTAGTGACAAACAAAGGTCAGCAGCAGAGCGTGAAATTCACGGTGGATACGGATCGCTGCTGCGGATGCAGGCGCTGTATCCGGCGATGCATGGAAAATGTATGGCAATGGGATAATGAAAATCATCATGCATACCCGAAATATCCGGATGAATGCGTGCTCTGTCTTCAGTGTGAGATGGACTGCCTGAATAATGTGATCGATATTACTCCGGTAGAATTTCTGCAAGTGGATCCGTTGGAGTACAGTGCGGGCCTGATTAGTCTGGAAAATTAAAAGGAGGGAAGCAGTATGGCTTGTTTGAAAGATTATGGGGAAGTTTACACCTCTGATATATTGGTTGTCGGCGGCGGCATGCCGAACGGCGCCATTTTCTGCTGGATCTGCACGGTTATTATATTTACCGCACAGGGAGCGCTCTGCAACCTGCTGCCGTCTTACGTGGCGACAAAATACGGCCGTTGGGATTATACATCCGGATATCAGGTGATTGGTTTCATGTTTGAAGCCGGAGCCGGTGTCGGCGTTATGATGACCGGATTCTTTGCCAGCGCGGCTTCCATGTATATCTTTGATATTATCTGCTTGGCAATCGGTCTTGTATTTATGGCTTTGTCCAGTGATAAATTTGTTGGAAAAGCAGGCTGATCCAATAACTTTACCCTATTCATGAGGAACACCCCTGGGTCATGCTTTGATTGCAGGGGTGTTTTCCTGAGAACAGGAAAATAAAAAAGGAGAGTATAAGATGGCATTTATTGACAGTATATACGAAAAAGCAAAATCGAACAAAAAGCGTGTCGTAGTACCGGAGTGTACGAATCCCAGCATGATGAGGGCATGCGTGCGCGCGGCTGCGGACGGCCTGGCGGACATTATTTTTGTCGGAGATCCGGAAGTATGCAGACAGGTGGCAAACGAAAATGAGATAGATTTGTCCGGAGTGCGTATCGTTGATGCTTCAGATGAGGAATACAAGGCGGAGCTGCTGGAGAAATACGGAGAGCTTACGCCCCGGGCATTCAGCAAAAAATCAGTGGCAAAGAGAATGAAAGCGCCTCTTTTTGTGGCTCTTGTTATGGAGGCTGTGGGAGACGCGGACTGCACATTCGGCGGCCTTGATACGACAACTTTGGAATTTGTAATGGCGGCTCAGGGCACGCTGGGGCTGGCGCCGGGAGTAAAAGCATCCTCCGGAATGCTGATCATGGAGATAGACGGTTACAATGGAGAACAGGGAAATGTCTTCGGTATGTCCGATGGAGCAATCAACACGGAACCGTCCGCCGAAATCCTGGCTGGTATCTCCATTTCGTGTTGTGATACTTTTCGGACATTAAGCGGGAAAGAACCTCTCTGCGGATTTCTGTCTTATTCCACCGATGGCAGCGGCAACAGCCCCTCCGTTTTCCGGGTAAGAGAGGCAATCCAGATGACCCAGCAGCAGAGACCGGATTTAAAAATAGACGGGGAATTTCAGGCGGATGCGGCGATTGTACAGCGCGTAGCAGCAAAAAAAGTGAAGAGGGAGAGCGCTGTGGCGGGGAAAGCGAACGTATTGGTGTTCCCGGACGCGGCAGCCTGCAATATTGCGACAAAGCTGATTCAGCAGTTTGCACCGGGACACAGTTATGGCCCGATCTATCAGGGATTCGGCAAACCGGTATTAGATTGCTCCAGAGGAGATACAGAGGAACGGATCTATGATAATGTGGCATTTTGCAGTGTGATGGCCGGATATCAGGAATAAGCGCCGGTTTCATTTGGATAAAACGAATCAATTAGTTTCTGCAGGTCGCAGAATGAAAATTACCAGAAATAAAAAATGAGGGAAGAAAACATGAAAGACTTTACTATTTTGACCGTAAATCCCGGCTCCACCGGGACAAAAATCGGCGTGGTGCAGGGGGAAGAGATCCTTCTTGATCTCAACGTGGATACGCTGCCGGGAGAGTTTGACGGTTGTGCCACATTCGGAGAACAGGCGCCTCTGCGTAAGCAGAAAATCATGAAGATGCTGGCGGAAAATGACATTGACCTGACAGCGATCGACGCAGTATCCGGCAGGGGCGTGGGCGTGTACTCCTGTGCAGGCGGAACCTATCTGATTGATGAGCTTGCTTATGATCACGCTTACCATGATGCCGCAAAAATCCACCACGCGGCGACACTGGGGATAGTCCTTTCAAAACAGATTGCAGATGAACTGAACGTGCCGGCTTATTTTGTAAATCCCATGAGTACGGATGAACTGAGTGACGAAGCCCGCATGACCGGTGTGAAAGGATTATACCGTCCTTCCCATGCACACCCGCTGAATATGAAGCAGGTAGCCATTCATCACAGCAAACGCATGGGAAAGCGCTATGAGGAGTGCAATTACGTCATTATGCATATGGGCGGGGGTACCAGTATCGGTGCACATCGCAAAGGCAGGGCGGTTGACCAGACCAGAATCGGCGACGGACAGGGACCGATTTCACCAAACCGTGCCGGAGACCTGTGTATTGACGATGTCATGACCCTGATGCAGCGCGGCATGACAATGGATGAGATTAATAAACTTGCAACCCGTACCGGAGGTCTGATGTCTCTGGTTGGAACAGATGATGTGAGAAAGATACGAAATGAGGTGATACCTGCGGGAAATAAGATGGCAAAGCTTGCTTTAGATGCGATGGAATATACCATGGTAAAGTGGGCTTCCATGATGGCCGGCGCACTGCGGGGAGATGTGGATGCCATTCTGATGACGGGCGGACTGGCCAATGATAAAGAACTGGTGGAACAGCTGAAAGACGACCTGTCATGGATTGCGCCGATCTATGTTTACCCGGGCAGTTTTGAGACGGAGGCTCTGGCATCCGGTGCGATCCGTGTCCTGAGCGGAGAGGAAGAAGCGAAACGGTATAGCGGCAGACCGGTGTGGGAAGGATTTGATTTTGAGTAAAGAAGGAGACAGCATGGGATTTCCGGAATATACGGCGGATTGTCCGCAGGGAGTTTTTGAAACAATCATAACCGTGACAGATGAAATGACAGATGAATATGGAATGATGCGGATCGGTGATCTGGCCCGGGTGATGGAGACTATGACAGAAGACCATCTCAGTGCTTATGGGCTGAGCCGGGAGGAATTACAGGAAGAGGGAAAAATCTGGGTGATCGCATGGACCTCTGTTGAAATTGTGGAAATTCCGAAAAAGGAGATGAAGGTCCTTTGCCGTATCTGGCCCGGAAAAAACAAAGCTATGATGTACACCCGCAGATATGCGTTCTATGCGACGGATGGAAAACCGCTGGCCTGTGCTTCCTCACTGTTTATTTTAATGGATCAGCAGCGCCGGACAGCCGCTGCGTCCTCTCCTAAGATCAGTGCAATACCGATTGTGGCGCTCGACGGAGAACCGGCTTTGCCGAAGATGAGGGTGTCTTTTCCCGAGGCAGATTATATTCACCGGGAGAGAATTGTGCAGCCGGAGGAGATTGACCGGAATGGTCATTTAAACAATACACATTATCTGGATTGGGCGGAGAGCCTTCCGGGAGATTCCGTGTTCCGCTTACGGATTCCAAAAAAAGTGTGGGTGCTGTACAGCAGAGAGCTGAAAGAGGGTCAGCGGGTAGATCTGCAGTATGCCTGTGCAGAAAATACTCTGTTTTTGCGCGGGATTTCTGATGGGGCAGAGGCATTTGCCCTGACAATGGAATTTCCGCCCGTTTCGCCATTTGTGTAGAAAAACGGGATAGAATTTCTTTTTGGGTAGGGAAATCCGCGGTAAGAAATCCCTGTTACAATGTAACTATCAAAAAAGAGGAGGAAAAGAAAGTGAGTTTTAACGATAATATTCCAAAATTGAAACCATACACGCGCAGCGTATCCATTATCGGCGTTGGCGCCACCCCTTTTGTCCGCGTTCTGGACGACCCGGCAGTGGATGGCATGAATGAGGCGGAGTTATTTGCCTATGCGGCCAGGGACGCGATGCGGGATGCGGGGATAACCGGAAAAGATGTGGAATTTTTTGTGCACGGACAGGCAGGTCCCGGGTGGACCAGCAACTTCGCCACTCCTAATATGCATGTGGCAAACTGGCTCGGCATGAAGGGAAAGGGCTCCATTCATCACAGTGAGGCATGCGCGACAGGATACGTGGCCTTGGAGACGGCAGTTCAGATCGTTGCTTCCGGCCAGTATGATATGGTATTAAGCGGTTGTATAGAGATGCCTTACTCCATTGCGTATCCGACAAAGGTTTTAACGAAACGGCGGTTTGGAACGGATGCAATGTTCCATGAGACGCTGTGTTCCACCGTTCCCCGGAATTATACGCTGTTTACCAGAGGCGCACTGCCGTTTAATTCAGAATCCTGGCTGGATGATTATGTGGATGAAAACCGGCTCAGTCCGGAGGATGTGGATGCGTTTATGACGCAGCTTTCCATCAATTGCAGACGTGCAGCGGTCTTAAATCCGTTAAGTACGATTGCACAGAAGACATATGCGGAATTAGCAGCAGAGAGCGGTATGGATTCCGAGTACGAATATCTGCACTCGAAATTTAATCCTCTGATCGGAAAATATATGCGCGGAGCACATTTTGAACAGCGCACAGACGGAGCCGCAGCTGTGATTGTGTGTCCGACGGAGATGGCTTATCAGTACACAGACCACCCGATCGAGATCCTTGGCGTTGGCCATTCCTGCCTGGAAAATTCGACGCCGCGTCTGGAAAAAGAAGCCACGGCGAATTCCTATCGCCAGATGAAGGAATTGACCGGTCTGACCGGAGCGGATATGGATCTGTTCCTTGCGAATGATTTTTACAATCAGTCGGAGATGCTGGCAGCTGAGATCTGTGAGTATCTGCCGAAAGGGGAGGGCTGGCAATATGTAAAAGAGGGGCGCATCGCTTATGACGGAGACCGCCCGGTAAATACCAACGGAGGACGCTGCCATTACGGTCATGCGGCGGGAGCTTCCGGGCTTCATGACCTGTACGAGGCGGTTCATCAGATGAGAGGCGACGCGGGAGCAATTCAGGTAAACCATGAGGTAAAGCATGCAATGCTTCGCGGATTCGGCGGCGCTCAGAATTTGCTGAATATTATGCTGGAAAAACATTGAGGAGTGGAGGAGATGGATGTCATGACAAAATATGATTTGGAACCGATAACAAAAAAATATTATGACGCGCTGGAGGAAAATGTCATTCTGGGGCGCAGATGTCTTTCCTGCGGACATATCGAATTTCCCCCTTATCTTTGCTGTAATTCCTGCGGCGGACTGGATACGGAATGGGTTGATCTCTCCAATATGAAAGGAGTAATAAAACAGGCTCTCCCCACAAAAGGAGCTTTCGGAGATCCGGATTTCAGAAATGCACATGGCGATTATTTTGCGATTGAAATAGCGGTGCCCGGGGCAGATCCGGTGAGTACGTCTCTGCTTTATGTGGATTATAACCGTTATGATGAGTTTGCAAAATTGGTCAAACAGGAGGAAGTGACCGCCGTTCCGCTGATTATAAAGGATGAAGATGTGAAAGTGGTTGTGTGGCAGCTGGAAGAAGGCAATGAGTTCAGAAAAATGCCGGATATAAAAACTTTGAAGAAAACATCTTCAGCTGCTGATTTAAACGCAGATTCCTCTTCGAAATCCGTGGATGACACTGTGTCTGGCAGGGAAGAAAATACGGAAAACGCTGTCTCATCCGAAGCGGAATCTTCAACTAAGACCGCGAAGGGATCTGAGGGAAGTGCGCCGACAGATGAAATCGACCGTGCGATCATCGCCTGCGCAGCGGAAGCGTACGGCGTGGACGAGGCTGAACTTACCATGGCGACTGATATCCGCGAGGATTTGTCAAATGAATCAATGAAAATGATTGTGATGATTTCCCAGATTGAGGATGAGCTGGATGTGGAGATTGAGATTCAGGAGGCTAGCCTCTTAAATACGCTGGCAGATTTTGCAAACCGGGTGAGGGAGAAACTGGGATAAGTCCGCAATCGGTTAGAATTTAGCGTTGACAAACGGCAGCCAGAAAAATATAATATTTGTAATTGAAACAAAAATATCTGTGAAGCATCATTCATCTGACCATAAGGAATTTCCTGAAGGGGAAGACAAGTGATCGTAGCACGAAGCAATCATCTTTTACAGATAGGAACGACTGCACAACAGTTATTCCTGTTTCCCGGCTATGTTACCCTTGCACCCATTTTAGGATGGATGCAGGGGTTTTCTTTTTCAGAAGCAGCCTGGCAGACAGGAAATGTTGATTGAAATGGATTTCATCTGTAAAAGCAGGTAAATGCCACTCGCGAAGGGAGGAGCAGCTATGAGTTTAAACAGTACCCCATCTGCAAACCGGATACATATCGGTTTTTTCGGAAGAAGGAATGCGGGAAAATCCAGCGTTGTCAACGCGGTGACCGGACAGGAGCTGGCGGTTGTATCGGAAATCAGAGGAACGACGACCGACCCGGTTTATAAGTCTATGGAACTGCTGCCGATCGGACCGGTGGTGATTATTGATACGCCGGGATTTGACGATGAAGGCAGCCTCGGCGCTCTCCGGGTGAAAAAAACCCGCCAGGTTTTGAATAAAACGGATGTGGCGGTTCTGGTTGTGGACGCGACGGAGGGAAAGCAGACCTGCGATGAGGAATTGATTACCTTATTCCGGGAAAAGGAAATCCCATATATTATCGTTTACAACAAGATGGATCTGATTGCGGAGTCACAGAGACAGACGGAAGCTAAGGACGGAAAAGTGGATCTGAACGCTGGACCACAGAGACGAAAGGAAGATAAGAACAAGGATAATAAAGATGAGCAGGAAATCTATGTCAGTGCGCTGTATAACCGGAATATATATGAGTTAAAAGAACTGATCGGGAAGTCTGTGGTCATGGAGGACGAGCGTCTGAAAATTGTCGGTGACCTGATTGCACCGGGAGATTTTGTCGTGCTGGTGGTTCCCATCGACTCGGCGGCTCCCAAGGGAAGACTGATTCTGCCGCAGCAGCAGACCATCCGGGATGTTCTGGAGGCAAACGCCACTGCATTGGTGGTAAAGGAAAACGGACTGGCGGAGACATTACAGAATACCGGGAAAAAACCGGCTATGGTCATCACAGACAGCCAGGCTTTTGAGGAGGTAGCCGCGGTTGTGCCGGATGACATTCTCCTGACGTCATTTTCCATTCTGATGGCGAGGTATAAGGGATTTTTAAACGCGGCTGTGGATGGCGTCCGGGCTGTGGATGGACTGCAGGATGGGGATACGGTGCTGATCTCTGAAGGCTGCACGCATCATCGGCAGTGCGATGATATCGGAACGGTGAAGCTTCCGCGGTGGCTGCGGCAGTACACCGGGAAAGACATTCGCTTTGAAACCAGTTCCGGCACCGGATTCCCGGAAGATTTGTCAGAATACAAGATGGTAATCCACTGCGGCGGCTGTATGCTGAATGAGCGCGAGGTGAAATATCGGATGAAATGTTCCCTGGATCAGGGGGTACCGTTCACAAATTACGGGGTATTGATTGCATACCTGAAAGGGATATTGAAAAGGAGTGTGCAGGTATTCCCTTATTTGTATGAAAAACTATAAAAAGTTTATTTTTGTTCTTTGAAATCGAATTGACATAGGCGGTATGAAGTGTTAGTATAATTATAGAAAAGGCACTGCCGATAGACGGCTAGTCTGATATTTTAGTTGAAAATAACCGCTTAGTTTACCAGACCGGGGCGGTTATTTTTGCGTCCTGTTACTCTTTCCAACAGAGTATCCAAGACCAAATGAGGTTAAGCAGAGACTAATCACTGCAATCAAGTCGCTGATGGTGAGCATAGGCAAATCCTCCTTTCGATTAGATTTCTCAAATGAGAGATTTCTATGTAATCGGAGGTCGTGTCCTCCGCAGAAGACTAACCGCCTACCGTGTAGGGCAGTGCCTTCATGTATTATAACAAATATATATTCTATTCACAATGTAATATTTAATAATTTTAAAGGAATGATATGAAAAAAATAGCAGTTTATGGTAAAGGTGGAATCGGAAAATCCACAATAGTTTCCAATATGGCGGCTTCACTGGCTAAACAGGGTTACCGTGTAATGCAGATCGGCTGTGATCCGAAAGCGGATTCCACCATCGCTCTGCGCCATGAGGAGCCGCTCCCCACCGTGTTGGAGACTTTCCGGCAGAAAAAAGATGCTTTTTCTGCAGAAGATATCGTGAAAATCGGATTTTCCGGTGTTGTCTGTTTGGAGGCAGGCGGACCGGTGCCGGGCGTGGGATGTGCCGGACGGGGCATTATCACCGCCCTGGAAAAAATAGCGGCAAAAGGAATTTATGATATCTATAAACCGGATATTGTTTTCTATGATGTCCTGGGTGATGTGGTCTGCGGCGGATTTTCCATGCCGATGCGGAGTGGATATGCGGATGAAGTCTATATCGTCTCGTCCGGTGAAAATATGTCCATCTATGCGGCGGCAAATATCGCGACGGCAATCCGGAATTTTGAGGGGCGCGGTTACGCGAAGCTGGGCGGTGTGATTTTAAATCAGCGCAATGTGAAGCGTGAGAGAGAAAAAGTGGAGGAACTCTGCCGGGATTTTAAGACGGGGATTGTCGGAACCATTGCTTTTTCCGAGCTGGTACAGGAGGCGGAGGAGAGGCATATGACACTGATAGAGGCGTATCCGGATAGTGGGATAGCGGAGGCGTATCGCCATATAGCCGAAGAGTTAGCGTGATTTTTATTATAATGTTTCCAGTGTTTCAAGGCTTATTCAGTTGTCTGGCTGGAAATGCAGATCAATTAGTTTTGGGATGAAAGCGTTTATGATATGCTGAAAAGACTTGGAAAAGATTTTAATACAGAAGGTGTCCGAACCCCGATTTCCGAGGCTCATTTTCCGGCTCCTTTTCACGAGGGACTGGAATACAGTTCCCCGGCGCGCGGTACCTGGAATATCGTCCATACCGGAATGCTGATTCCGGAGTCCCACCAGATTTTTGTCTGTGCGCTGGGCTGCCTGCGGGGCGTGGTTCTGACGGCCGCGGAGATGAATGCGCTGGGGCGTTATTCCTCCATCCAGATCCGGGAGGAAAATGTTCTCGACGGCGGGATGGAAGATCTGATGATCGAGGGAGTGACCGATATCATCCATAAACTGGATTACCGGCCGAGGGCGATTCTGCTTTTCATCAGCTGCCAGCATTTTTTCCTGGCATATGATCAGAAGCTTGTGTTTGAGGTCCTGCGGCAGCGTTTTCCGGATATCTGTTTTACTGACTGCTACATGATTCCGACGCTGAGAAAAAGCGGGCTGACGCCGGACCAGAAAATGCGGATACAGATGTACAGCATGTGGGAAAATCGTCCTTTTGATCAGAAAAGGGTGAACTTAATCGGCAGCAATCTTCCGACAGCGGAAACCTCGGAGCTGCGGCGGATGGTGGAGGACTATGGTTTTTCTTTCTGGGATCTCTATCGCTGCAAAGATTTTGAAGATTACCTGGCGATGGCGGGGGCGCCGCTGAATCTGGTCTATGAGCCGACGGCGCTTCTTGCCGCAGAGGACCTGAAAAAAAGGCTTGGACAGGAGTATCTCTATCTCAGTTTTACCTATGATTTTGAGGAGCTTGATTACAATTATCACTTGCTGGCGGATGCTCTGGCAATCGAAACGCCGGATTTTACCAAGGATAAACGGCGCGCAGAAGAAGCGATTTCACATGCTGCTGCCGTGATTGGCGATACACCCATCACGGTGGATTATACCTTTACTTTCCGTATTTTAAGCTTTGTGAGAATGCTTCTGGAAAACGGATTTCATGTCACGGAAATTTATGCGGATGCTTTTTTGCCGGAGGACGAGGATAACTTCCGTTGGATTCAGGAGCATTATCCGGATATCATAATTTCCGCGACAAACCGGCCGATGATGCGGTTTTTGCATGGTACTGATAAAAAAATCCTCGCCATCGGACAGAAAGCAGCATACTTTGCCGGGACAGATTATTTTGTTAATGTAGCGGAGAGCGGCGGCTTCTACGGGTTTGACGGGATAGTACAGATCATGCAGCTGATGGAGGATGCCTTTTACAATAAAAAGGATAGGAAAACCGTGATCCAGAGAAAGGGATACGGCTGCGATAGCTGCCTGCAATAGATGCAAGAGTTGCCTGTATAACATGAAGCTGCTTAATAAAAAATTGTTAAAAAACTAAGGGTAGAGCGATAGCGAATACGAACCGGAAAGGAGGCGGAAACTGTATATGAGACAGACCACAGGACTGACCTCAACCTATTCATCGGATGAATTCGGCATCTGCTCGGCGCTCTACGAGCTGGGCGGGATGGTTGTTATGCACGACGCCTCCGGATGCAATTCGACTTACACGACCCACGATGAACCGCGATGGTATGACATGGACAGCATGATTTTTATTTCCGCTATTTCCGAGGCCGAAGCGATTATGGGGGACGACGATAAGTTTATCAATGATCTGATTGAGACGGCGGAGGAACTGCATCCGAAATTTATCGCGCTGGTCGGAGCGCCGATTCCCTATATGATCGGGACAGATCTGGATGCCATAGCCCGGATTGTCGGTGAGAGAACAGGACTTCCCTGTTTTTCGTTCGCGGCCAATGGGATGCACGATTATACCAGAGGCGTTTCCATGGCGATGGAACGGATTTTGAGGGAATTTGCAGAGGAAAAAAATTCCCCCACACGACAGTTCTCGCAGTCTGTGGATAATGTTCTTTCAGAATCGGGAACAGTGGAAAAAGTTGGCGCAGACACAGATTTGCAATCTAAAAAAATATCCCGGATTACCGTGAATATCCTCGGTGCTACTCCGCTGGATTTTTCCTTAAACGGCAGCGTGGATTCTATGAAAAAATGGGTGACGGCACACGGTATTAAGATGGGTCTCTGTCTTTCCATGGGATGCACACTGGAAGATATCCGGAAAGCCGGGGAAGCACAGGTGAATCTGGTAATCTCAGCCGGAGGTCTCGCGGCTGCGAAGTATTTGCGTAAGAGATTTGGAACTCCCTATGTCGTTGGTGTCCCGATTGGGGAGGCGTTTTCTGAATATCTGGTAGAGATTGTACGGACAGCATCCCGTTCTGATGAGAACATAATTTCATATCTTCAGGACTATGTTTTAAATGAAGTGAAAACATGCGGTAAAATCAAATGTTGCGCCATCATCGGCGAAGCGGTGTATTCCGCATCCCTGGCGGCCGCGATTGCGATGGAATACGGAATTTGCACGGAAGTCCTCTGTCCGCTGGATGTGGGGCAGGATTTGCTCCGACCGGAGGATCATTATGTGCCGGAGGAGGATGATCTGATCTGTCTTCTGAAAAACTATGACGCGGTGTTTGCGGATCCGCTGTATCGTCCGTTGCTGAGAGGAGAGAAACAGGAGTTTTATCCGCTTCCGCATGAGGCGTTTTCCGGACGGATTTATGACAGTGTGAATCCGAATCTGATCGCGAAGAGATTAGAGACGGTAGAAGTACCCTGACAAATTTAATATGGAACAATGTTGAGAAAATAGGAAGGAAACTTTACATGTTAAAAATAGCAATATACGGCAAAGGAGGAATTGGAAAATCAACCACCACCGCTAACCTGGCGGCGGCTTTCGCGGTTCTCGGAAAAAAAGTGATTCAGATCGGCTGTGACCCGAAAGCGGATTCCACGATCAACCTGCTGGGCGGCAATCCGATGACACCGGTCATGAATTATATCCGGGATCACGATGAGGAGCCGGAGCGGCTTGACCAGATTGCCCGGGAGGGATTCGGCGGTGTCCTCTGCATTGAGACCGGCGGACCGACGCCCGGACTTGGCTGTGCCGGACGCGGGATTATCACCACGTTCAGCCTTCTGGAAGATTTGGAACTGTTTGAAACCTGTCAGCCGGATGTGGTTTTATATGACGTCCTCGGCGATGTAGTCTGCGGCGGATTTGCCGCGCCGATCCGGGAGGGCTACGCGGAGCAGATTCTGATTGTGACTTCCGGGGAAAAAATGGCGCTCTATGCAGCCAACAATATTTATACTGCGGTGCAGAATTTTGAAGACCGCGGCTATGCTTCGGTGAGGGGGATTATCCTGAACCGGAGAAATGTGGAGAACGAGCAGGAAAAAGTGTCTGCGTTTGCCGCGGAGCGGGGGCTTGAGATTGTGGCCGACATTCCGCGCAGCGGGGATATCATTCGATATGAGGATCAGGGAATGACGGTGATCGAGGGAGATAAGTCCCTCCCCGTCAGTCAAATATATCTGGATCTGGCAAAGAGGTTATTGCAGGATACGAAAGGATAATTGCCATGAAGCAGCAAGTTTATTCGATTACGGCGGCAGACCTGGCCGCGCGGGGAAAAGAGGACATCCCGGAGGAACTGCAGTCCTCGAAACATCTGATTTACAGTTCCCCGGCTACACTGGCGTTTAATTCGCCCGGGGCTTTAGGGTTCGGCGTGAAGCGTGCCGGACTGGCAATTCCCGGTTCCGTGATGCTTCTGGTGGCGCCCGGATGCTGCGGACGAAATACGATGATGCTGGATCAGATCGGCGGCTATGGAGACCGGTTTTTTTACCTGCTGCAGGATGACACGGATATTGTGACAGGCCGGCACTTAAACCGCATCTCTCAGGCGGTAAAAGAGGTGGTGGATTCGCTGGAGGAAAGACCGACTGCGGTGATGATCTGCATCACCTGTGTGGATGCTCTCCTGGGTACGGATATGGAACGCGTCTGCCGCAAAGCCTCGGAGTACGCCGGGGTTCCGGTGCTTCCCTGTTATATGTATGCACTGACCAGGGAGGGACGCGTGCCTCCCATGACTTCGGTACGGAAAACGGTGTATGCCCTCCTGGAAAAACGCGGGCGGAAAAAACAGACCGTAAATTTACTCGGGGAATTTGCACCCTATGACGACCGGTGTGAATTGTATGAGATATTGAAAAATCTCGGGATAAAAACCATCCGTGAGATTTCGCGGTGCCGGGATTTTGAGGAGTATCTCTCCATGGCGGAGGCAAATTTTAACATCGTGCTGAATCCGGAGAGCCGTCTGGCCGCGGAGGATTTTAAGGGCAGGCTCGGTATCCCCTCACTGGAGATGACGCGGGTCTACCAGATTGACAAGATTAAAAAACAGTATGAACTGCTTGGCTCTGCCCTGGGCGCAGCGATCGACGACGCCGCTTATTATAAGGAGGCACTGGAAGCTGTACAGGAGTTTTCCGGGCGCTGGCCGAATACGGTTTTTGCCGTCGGAGAATGGATGAACGGCGATCCCTTTGAACTGTCGCTGGCGCTGCTGCGCTATGGGCATTCGGTGGCGGAAATTTACGGCACCGTGACAAACCTGAATTTTATTTATATCAAAAAAATAGCAGCTCTGAGTCCCGGAACGCGGATTTATACGAATCTCTCGCCGACTATGCTCAACTACAACTGCGGAGAGTGCCGGGCGGATATTTCCATCGGACAGGATGCCGCCTATTATCACCCGGACAGCGCCAATGTTCCGTGGAATGCGGAGAACAAACCGTTTGGATATGCTGGTTTGCGTGATCTGTTTCGGGAGCTTTCCGAAACCATGTTAGCATAATTTTATTTGACATATTATCTGCGAAAAAAACAGCCTTTAAGGAACGGCGGCTCTGAGCTACCCGCTTATGAAATGTATTTTATACATATCAGTGTACATTTTCAACAGTTTCGCAGTTACATGTTAGGTGATGAAGAATAAGAGGAAGACGCCATGAAAGGACTTTTAAAATATTTATCCCCCTTTGCCCCGGACCAGTCCGGCGCGGTATCCGTGTTTTATGAACTGGGCGGGATTATTGTCATCTGCGACGCGGGCGGATGCACCGGAAATATCTGCGGTTTTGACGAGCCGCGCTGGTTTGAAAAGAAGAGTGCTCTTTTTTCCGCGGGACTGCGCGATATGGACGCGATTCTCGGGAGGGACGACCGTCTGGTTGATAAATTAAAGGATGCGGCTGACCGCCTGGATGCAAAATTTGCCGTGCTAATAGGGACGCCGGTTCCGGCTGTCATAGCCACTGATTTCCGCGCATTGAAACGGATGGCGGAGAAAAAATGCGGGTTTCCCGTGCTGACGGTAGAGTGTACCGGGACGCGGCTTTACGATCGGGGCGCGGAGGAAGCATATCTGGAATTGTTTCGCAGTTTTGCGGGAAAAAATGTAGAAAAAGATAAAAACGCGGTGGGTGTGATCGGCGTCAACCCGCTGGATGTCAGTCAGACGCACGCAGATCGTGTTTTGAGAGAAAAACTGAGGAAAGAAGGTTATTCTTCTGTTTACTGTTACGGTATGGGAGATACCCTGACTGCAGTGAGGAAAGCCGGGACCGTAGCGAAGAATATTGTCGTTGCTCCCTCGGGAATCCGTGCAGCGCAGTATCTGGAAAAAGAATTCGGTACGCCCTATGAGGTGAGATATCCGCTTTTATCTGCTGAATTCAGGGAAAAACTGCATGCACTATATGGGAAAAAAGTGCTGATTGTACACCAGCAGGTGGCTGCCAATGAGATACGGCAGGAAATCCTCGTTGGGAAGGGCTCTGCTGCAATTGACGGGGCAGAAATCAATGCTGTAAATGAGAAAAATTCATTGGCTCCGAAAGAATGCGGAGAGTGCTCTGATAAAAAAAATAACATTATATGCGGCTCCTGGTTTATGCAGATGCCGCAGCTGAAAGAACCGCTGGATGTTTTCTTTGAGTGGGAGGATGAATTTCTTTCCTACGTTGAAAATGGCAATTTTGACGCGATTGTCGGCGATGCCAGATTCTGCCGGGCGCTGCGTGAGTTTCAGGGAGAATTTGTGGAGTGTCCGCATTTTGCAGTCTCCGGGACAATCTCAGGTATTTGATAAAGGAATATGAAATATGGATGACAGTGTAAAAGGAAAAACAACGAACGATATTCCGGATTTAACAAAAGATAATACCTTAAACGATATTACCCTAAAACATATCCGTGTCTACGGTATTGTTCAGGGGGTAGGATTCCGCCCGTTTGTGAGCAGGATTGCAGACAGAACCGGCGTCACGGGAAGTGTGGCAAATAAGGGCTCCTATGTGGAGATTTTTGCTCGGGGAACCGATGCGCAGCAAAAAGATTTTTTATATGCGCTGGAACATGAGGCACCGGAACGCTCCGCCATTTTAAAAATTGATGTGTCAGAAATCTGCGATTCCGGGGATATTAAATATTCCCCTGATGCGGACTTCTCTGGCAATCCGATGAATATGTTGTATGATCAATTTTCTATCATCGATAGCGAGCGGGAAGAGGGCGACATTTTTGTCTCACCGGATATTGCCACCTGCCCTAAATGCCGTGAGGAATTGTTTGACCCGTCAAACCGCAGATACATGCATCCGTTTATTAATTGCACAGCCTGCGGTCCCCGGCTGACAATTCTGGACGCGATGCCTTATGACAGGGAGCGGACCAGCATGAAGGAATTTCCCATGTGCCCGGAGTGTGAGTTTGAGTATACGCATGCGGAGACCAGGCGCTACGACGCGCAGCCGGTCTGCTGCAATGACTGCGGTCCGGAAGTGTATCTCATCGGCCGGAAAGAACGGGGACGTGAGGCGATCACCTTTGTCCGGAAGGCAATTCTAGAGGGAAAAATCATCGCGATTAAAGGCATCGGCGGTTTTCATCTTTGCTGCGATGCTGCAAATGAAGAGGCGGTGAGCCGCCTGCGCCAGCTGAAGGGCCGTCCGGCCAAGCCTTTTGCGGTAATGATGAAAAATTTAAAGACCGTTCATGCACAGTGTGAGCTTTCCGCCGCGGAAAAAGAAATTCTGGACGGCCATGCAAAGCCTATCATTCTTTTGAAGAAAAAGCAGGGGAACCATCTGGCTGATTCCGTGGCTCCGGATAATCCCAGGGTCGGGGTAATGCTTCCCTACGCACCGGTACAGATGCTTCTGTTTTCTTATAATGACGGCGTGAAAATGACGGCCGACAGCTTTGTGATGACCAGCGGAAATGTGTCGGGGGCGCCGATCTGCCGGACGGATGAGGATGCGGTGCGGGAGCTGAGTGGTTTCTGTGATATCATTTTGTCCCATAACCGCAGGATACGTCTGCGGGCGGATGACTCGGTGATGAGTTTTTATCACGGTGAACCTTATATGATCCGCCGTTCGAGAGGATATGTGCCGCTGCCGGTGATGATGGATTTTCCTGAAAATGATGATGTCAGCGCTTTGAAAAACAGCGTTGTATTATCTGAAAAAAAGGATGCTTCAAATATTACGGATGAGAACCATTTTTCTACTGTTCTGAGACCTTCCGTAATGATAAACGATAAATGGACAGGTCAGGTTCTGGCGGTCGGCGGCGAACTGAAAAACACGTTCTGCATTGCGAAAAATCAGCTGTTTTATCCTTCTTCCTATGTCGGCGACATGGCGGACGTGCGCACGGTGCAGGCGCTGACGGAATCCATCGCGCGCATGGAGGAGCTTTTGGAAGCGAAGCCGGAGATTGTGGTCTGCGACCTGCATCCGAAGTATAATACCACGACAGTGGCTGAGGAATATGCGGCGGGTCAGGAGCGTTCCCCGGCGAAAAAACGACCGGAAGATCAGGAACTGTCAGCTGAAGATGAACAGATGAAAGCACAGGGCATAATGGTGCTGAAGATTCAGCACCATTATGCGCATATTTTATCCTGCATGGCGGAAAATAATCTGCCTCCGCAGACCAGGGTGATCGGCGTCTCCTTTGACGGCACCGGATATGGGACAGACGGGTCAATCTGGGGCGGTGAGCTGCTGCTCTGCAATTATCTTCAGTTTGAGCGCGTCGGCAGCATTCAGCCATTTTTGCAGATTGGCGGCGACGCCTCGGCGAAAGAGGGGTGGCGGATTGCTGTTTCCATGATTAACGCCCTGTATTCACCGGAAAGGGCGGCGGCGGTTGTGGAACAGTTAGGCCTGTGTGATCCTCAGATGCAGAAGCTTTATCGACAGATGGCGGAGAGAAAAATTAACGCTGTGGTATCGACCAGCGCCGGAAGGCTTTTCGATGCAGTCAGTGCGATTCTCGGTATCCGAAAAAGCTCGACATTCGAGGGAGAGGCATCCACAACACTGCAGTTCCGGGCGGAGGAGTATATCGAGAGGAAAACAAAAAAGAGCTGTGACATGGTAAAAATCCCTGGCATGGAAAAGAGCTCGGATATGGCAAAGAATTCTGAGATAGCAAAGAGCTCTGACATGACAAAGAATTCTGAGTACAGCAATGAGAAGACAGATATTGATTGTGATTTTCCGGATGACATTGTGAAAAGTATAAATGGATGCGAAGAAAGAGACAGCGAAAATAGCGTTGAGGAAAATGCTAAAAAGATGGATTTCGGGAAAAAAGCTTCCGGAGATGAGAAAGAAGGCAGATTACTGCTTTCTACAGATGATCTGGTTCGTTTTATGATCGAACAGCGCCTTGCAGGGGAAGATCCCTGCCGGCTGGCGTATCTTTTTCATAAAATTCTTGTGGAACAGATTGTCGCCGGATGCTGTGAAATCTCCGCAAAAACCGGAATTACCTCCTGTGCGTTAAGCGGGGGAGTATTCCAGAACCAGCTTTTATTGGAACTCTGTGAAACTGGTTTGCAGAAATCAGGATTTACCGTCTATCGCCATCGCATGATTCCCCCAAATGACGGCGGACTGGCACTGGGACAGGCTGTGGCGGGAATGGCTTATTTGAATTCCGGAAAATCAGGACGAGATAATTTATAATCTATGAAAATAAATGGATTAAAATCAGCAACATACCCTATGAAACGGAAAAGAACATAAAAATACCATAAACTTAGAAAAACACAATAAGTATATTAAGTAGTAGAGGAGGATATGGATATGTGTGTAGGATTATCGGCAAGAGTCGTAGGAATCAAAGACGGCATGGCGCTGGTGGATGCTTCCGGCGCGAAGCGTGAGGTATCCGCGGAGCTTTTGGATGAACTGGAACCGGGGGATTACGTTATGGTGCATGCGGGAGTCGCCATCGCCAAAATCAACGGGGACGATGAGTCTGAGACAGAGGACATCATTGGACTGCTGTGACAAGATAAACGACAGGGATTATTTTGATGAATCAAGTTGTAATGAAATCATTTTAGTCTGGTGTGACAGTAAGGGGATGCAGGTAGAAGCAATATGGATAACACAATCATAAAAGCAAGAAATATCATTGAAAGTTACGACGGCCCGAAGCTCCGGATCATGGAGGTCTGCGGGACCCACACCCATGAAATATTTCGTTTGGGTATCCGAAATATCCTGCCGGAAAATATCGAGCTGATCTCCGGGCCGGGATGTCCCGTCTGCGTGACGCCGGTCGGCTTTATCGACGAGGCTGTAATGCTGGCGTTGGAAAAAAGCTGTACGATCTGCACATTCGGTGATCTGATCCGCGTTCCGGGAACGGAGATGAGCCTGGCGGGTGCGAGAGCGGAGGGAGCGGAAATCCAGATCGTATATACGCCGCTTGACGCGGTGACTTTTGCGGCGGACACCCCGGATAAGCAGGTGGTTTTTCTGGCGGTCGGATTTGAGACTACCACGCCGTCCGTCTGTCTTGCGGTAAAAAAAGCAAAGGAACAGGGATTATCTAATTTTTCCGTGCTTACCGCTAATAAGACGATGCCAAACGCGTATGAGGCGCTGAAGGGCAGTGCGGACGCGTTTCTCTATCCGGGGCATGTCAATGCGATCACAGGTGAGGCGGACTGCTGCAGGCTGATGGAAGAGGGAGTTTCGGGAGTCATCGCCGGATTTACAGCGAAAGAACTCCTCACCGCCCTGGCTGTGATTATTGAAAAATCCGGCGAGGGAAAGCCGTTTTTTGTCAATTGTTACCCCCGCGTCGTTCGTCCGGACGGCAATCCTGCCGGGAGGAAAGTGATGGGAGAAGTGATGGAGAGCTGCGATTCCGAGTGGCGCGGACTGGGAGTCATACCTGATTCCGGATTAAAGCTGCGACAGGGATACCGGGAGTTTGATGCCCGCATAAAATATAGCCTTCCTGAAATTCACGGGAAGCCGAACCCTGCGTGCCGCTGCGGCGACGTCCTGCAGGGGAAGTGTAAGCCATCGGAATGCGCCCTGTTTGGGAAAGTCTGTACGCCGCAGCACCCTGTGGGAGCCTGTATGGTTTCCAATGAGGGAAGCTGCTCTGCATACTATGCTTACGGCATGAAAGCCTGAAATATAGAAATCGAAAATTTTAAATCATGTCGCATTTTAACATGATTCCGATAATAAATGATTAAGACAACTCAAGGATATCATACCTGAGTAATGGGAGGGAAATAGAGATGGAAAAGAAAGTTACCCTTGCCCACGGTGCGGGCGGAAAGCAGACAGCGGAATTGATACAGGAGGTTTTTTCAGCACATTTTTCCAACCCGGAGTTTACCGCGGACGACGCGGCGGTTCTGGATCTGGGAAACGGGAAAATAGCCATGTCTACCGACGGATTTATCGTATCTCCTTACAAATTCAACGGAGGAAATATCGGGAAGCTCAGCATCTGCGGTACAGTCAACGACCTGTCCTGCATGGGTGCGAGGCCGCGGTACCTCACCTGTTCGTTTATCATTGAGGAAGGATTTCCGCTGTCGGAACTGGAGGAGATTGCTGCTTCTATGGAGAAAACAGCAAAGGAAGCGGGCGTTAAAATTGTGGCCGGAGATACCAAGGTGGCCGGGAGCGGCCAGGTGGATCATATCTTTATCACCACCACAGGAATCGGGACGCTGACGGAAGGCTTTTCCACCTCGGGCGCCTACGCCAAGCCCGGCGACGCGATTCTGGTCACCGGTGATATCGGGCGTCACGGGTGTACCATTCTGCTTGCCAGGGAAAACCTCGGCATTGAGGCGGATATCAAAAGTGACTGTGCTCCCCTCTGGGGAACCGTGGAATCTATGATTCGGGAGACGAAAGACATTCACGTGATCCGGGATGCGACGCGGGGCGGTGTGGGAACCGTACTCTATGAGATTGCGGCGGAAAGCAACGTGGGGGTGCGCTTAGACAGCGCGGCAATCCCCGTCGATCCGGCTGTCCGCGGCGTCTGCGGCATGCTGGGACTTGACCCGTTGTATCTTGCAAACGAAGGAACACTGGTTGTCATCGCCCCCCGGGAGCAGGCAGAGGGATTGCTTTCTGTTTTAAAACAGGGAAAATATTCGGCTAACGCTGCCATCATCGGCGAGATCACCGATACCATGCCCGGAAAAGTGGTGGTCACGACAGAGATCGGTTCAGAAACGATGCTTCCGCAGCCGGGCGGAGAACTTTTACCCCGGATATGTTAAATTCACTATTTCCTTTTGAAAAGAATTTGTATATAATAGAGCACAGACAGGAGGTAGATCAATATGAGAGGTCAGATACAGAATACGCTCGGGACAGTCAGCATTGATTCGGAAGTAGTCGCTTCCTGTGCCGGGGCTGCGGCGGTGGAATGCTTTGGAATTGTCGGCATGGCCGCTGTGAATATGAAAGACGGGCTTGTAAAATTACTGAAAAAGGATTATCTGCACCACGGGATCACGGTTCAGATTGATGAGGATAACAGGATCACACTGGATTTCCATGTGATCGTGTCCTATGGTGTGAGCATTGCCGCCGTATCAGACAACCTGACGAATACGGTGAAGTATAAAGTAGAAGAATTTACAGGAATGACCGTCGATAAGATCAACATCTTCGTGGAAGGTGTGAGAGTAATTGACTAGGGGAGGATGAACTGTTGGGGAAACAAACGATTGATGCGGATCTTTTTGCCGGAATGTTTCTGGCAGGCGCAAAAAATCTGGAAGCAAAAAAAGAGTGGATCAATGAGCTGAACGTATTTCCGGTACCGGACGGAGACACGGGGACAAATATGTGTATGACGATTCAGTCTGCAGCCGGGGGAATCTCTGCCATGGATTCGCCGTCCATGCAGGATCTTGCGAAGGTCATCTCCTCCGGGTCACTTCGCGGAGCGCGGGGGAATTCCGGCGTGATTCTTTCTCAGCTGTGCCGGGGATTTACCAACGTGATTTCTAATTACGAGGAGCTCGATAAGCTGGTTATCTGTGAGGCGGCTCAGAAAGCCTGCGAGACCGCTTATAAGGCGGTGATGAAGCCGAAAGAGGGGACGATCCTGACTGTGGCCAGAGCCGCGGCGGACAAGGCGCTGGAGCTGGCCTGCGAGGATGAATGCCCACTGGAGGATTATCTGGCGGCCATTATTGATGAGGCAGAGCGGGTATTGGCATTGACGCCGGATATGCTTCCCGTTTTAAAACAGGCCGGAGTCGTGGATGCCGGAGGTCAGGGTCTGGTTGAGGTTCTTAAGGGAGCGCAGGATGCATTTCTCGGAAAAACAGTGGATTACAGTGCAGAACCATCCCGTTCGGGTGCGGCAACATCCGATAAAGCGAAAAAAATTGCAGAAGCATCCGGCTCGGAAACCTGTTCTTCAGAGTCTCCCGGTTCGGCCGGTATCATAAAGATTTCCGCTGAGACAATGGAGGAGATCCGGTTTGGATATTGCACGGAGTTTATTATCGTGCTGAATCAGCCGATGACAGAGGCGGAGGAGAGCGAATACCGCGCGTATCTGAATTCCATGGGCGATTCGATTGTCCTTGTCGCGGATGAGGAGATTGTGAAGACGCATGTACACACAAATGATCCGGGTCTGGTACTGCAGAAAGCGCTGACGTTCGGTTCTTTAAGCCGCATCAAGATTGGCAATATGCGGGAGGAACACCAGGAAAAGCTGTTTAAGGATGCTGCCAGACTGGCGAAGGAGCAGGCTGCATCGGAAGCAGGAAAATCAACGGAAACTCAGGCTGATATGGATGATTCCATAAATCCGGCTAAGAAGGATATCGGCTTTATCGCAGTCTCCATCGGCGAAGGCATCAATGAGGTCTTCCGCGGGCTTGGCGTCGACTGTCTGATTGAGGGCGGACAGACCATGAATCCGAGCACGGAGGATATCCTCAATGCCATAGAGAAGTTAGACTATAAGACGATTTTTATTTTCCCGAACAATAAGAACATCATTCTGGCGGCCAACCAGGCGGCATCCATGACAGAGGATAAGGAGGTCATTGTGATTCCGACTTCTACGGTGCCGCAGGGAATCACTGCCATGATCAATTTCGTCCCGGAAGCGGGCGCCAGGAATAACCGTGAGACCATGCTGGAACTGATTTCGACGGTGAAGACCGGCCAGGTAACCTATGCAATCCGGGATACCTCGCTCGACGGTATGGATATCCATGAGGGAGATTATATGGGAATCGGCGATTCCTCTATCCTTTCTGCCGGCACAGACATGGATACCGTAGTCCGGGAAATGACGGCACAGATGGTGGATGAAGAGTCCTCCTTTATCTGTGTATATTACGGAGAAGATGTTGCAGCGGAGGATGCAGAAGCATTGGGCGCGTACCTGGAAGAGGCCTACCCGGAGTGTGAACTGGAGATACAATACGGCGGACAGCCGATTTACTATTATCTGATTTCGGTAGAGTAAATTTCCTGCCGGTTGCGGCGGGAAGAATGGAGTTTGCGATGAGATTAGATGCCCCGATCAGCAATCTGAAAGGGATCGGTCCCAAAACAGAAGAATTGTTTCATGCGATAGGAGTATACACCGTTGGTGATATACTCCTGTATTTTCCGCGGGATTATGAACGTTGCCCGGAGATCAGCGGACTCGATGCTCTGGTTTCCGAACGGAAAAACGCAATCTGTGTGAGAGTTCCGAAAGCACCGTCTGTGAACATGCACTCCCGCCTGAAAACAGCGGTTTTGGATGTAATAGAAGACGGACATACACTGCGTCTCATCTGGTACCGGGCGCCATACATCCGCTCGCTTGTAAAACCGGGCGGTTATTATGTCTTTTACGGCCGTGTTACGCAAAAAAACGATCTGATCTACATGGAACACCCGGAGATTATGTCCCCCGGCGATTATCAGAAAATCCGGCAGACGCTCCGGCCGATCTACAGTCTCACAAGGGGCCTCTCGAACAAACAGGTGCAGAAAGCAGTTGCCCTGGCACTCGAAGATATCTCTCTGGAAATGGAATATCTCACCGATGATATCCGTTTGCGGAATCAGCTCTGCGAATATAACTTTGCCTTAAAAAACATGCACCTCCCTTCCGACGAGACGAGCTGTATCACGGCGCGCAACCGTTTTGTCTTTGATGAATTTTTCTTTTTCATTCTCTGTATGCAGCTGACCAAAGACAGTTCCGCGGCGCTGCAGAATGAATTTTCTTTTGGCACAACAGATTTTGTTGATCATTTAATTGACCGGCTGCCCTACGCGCTGACCGGCGCACAGCGGCGCACGATCGCGCAGATTCAGTCGGATATGCGCTCAGAAAAAGTGATGCAGCGTTTGATTCAGGGGGATGTGGGTTCCGGCAAAACGATCATAGCATTTCTGGCTATGCTGGATTGCGCGCACAACGGATATCAGGCGGCGATCATGGCGCCCACGGATGTTCTGGCGCGGCAGCATGAGCAGAAGCTGCGCCAGCTCTGCGACAGTCTGGATTTACATTTCCCTATTGTACTTCTGACGGGTTCGCTCACCGCAAAACAAAAGCGGGAGGCCTACGCTATTCTGGAGCGGGAACCGGATGCCCTGGTTGTCGGCACGCATGCGCTGATTCAGGAAAAAGTAAACTACCGCAGTCTCGCTCTTGTCATCACCGATGAGCAGCACCGCTTCGGCGTAAAGCAGCGGGAGACTTTTTCCTATAAGGGACAACATCCCCATATACTGGTGATGAGTGCAACGCCGATTCCGCGCACGCTGGCAATCATACTGTACGGAGATCTTGACATTTCAGTGATTGATGAAGTGCCGGCGAAGCGAAAGCCGATCAGAAACTGTGTGGTGGATACCTCTTTCCGCGGGAAAGCATACCGGTTCATGGAAAACCAGATCCGGGAGGGACACCAGGTTTATATCATCTGCCCGCTGGTGGAAGAGTCGGAAAACTCCGAAGGGGAAAATGTCCTGGATTACACGGAACGGCTCAGGGAGATTTTCCCGGATGAGATCTGCATATCCTGCCTGCATGGCAGAATGAAAGCGGAGGAGAAAAACCGGATCATGGAGGATTTCCTCGAAAACCGGACGCAGATTCTTGTCTCCACTACGGTAATTGAAGTGGGAGTCGACGTGCCGAACGCCACCGTGATGATGATTGAGAACGCCGAGCGCTTCGGTCTGGCGCAGCTGCATCAGCTCCGCGGACGCGTGGGGAGAGGAGACGCCCAGTCCTACTGTATTTTTATGCAGGGAGAAAAGCAGGAGAAAGAAAACAAACGGCTGGCAGTTCTGAATAAATCAAACGACGGGTTTTATATCGCCGGTGAAGATCTGAAGCTGCGCGGTCCCGGAGATTTCTTCGGAATACGGCAGAGCGGGGATTTCCGCTTCCAGCTGGCGGACATTTATCAGGACGCAGATCTGATGGGGCGGGCATCCGAAGAAGTAGCATTGCTGCTAAGAGATGATCCGGGGCTGAAAGAACCGGTACACCAGGTGCTGAGAGCAAGGCTGCGGCAGTACGCGGGAGAGGAGTATTCACTGCTGAACCTGTAAACCGAATGCTTTTGAGCTTTTAACAGCTCTGGTCATAGATATAGATTTACTATTGTTGTCTGAGAATTCTATGGGAGAATTAGTGATGAAACTGGTAAGTATACAATCAAAAGTGAACCCTGTAAAAGAAAAGAGCCTTTGCCATATAGAAGAACTTTTTGCCGGACAGGTACCGGAAGATGCAGACATAGTTGTCCTTCCCGAGATGTTCCAGTGCCCCTATGAAACGTCACAGTTTCCGGCTTATGCGGAGCCGGAGGGCGGTATGACCTGGCAGTTCTGCGCAGAGCTTGCTGCGAAAAACCATGTCTATCTCTCCGCCGGCACGATTCCGGAGCTGGCGGACGGGAACGTATATAATACAGCCTATATCTTTGACCGGGATGGCCGGCAGATTGCGAAATACCGCAAGATGCACCTTTTTGATATTAATGTAAAAGGCGGGCAGTATTTTAAGGAGTCAGATACATTGACGGCGGGAGATGAAATCGCCGTGTTTGCTACGGAGTTTGGAAAAATGGGAATCTGCATCTGTTATGATATGCGGTTTCCGGAATTGGCGAGACGGATGGTGGACGCGGGAGCGAAAGTAATTCTCTGTCCGGCAGCGTTTAATATGACAACCGGGCCGATGCACTGGGAGCTGATGTTCCGGCAGCGGGCCGTAGATAACCAGGTATTTACCGTGGGAACATCCACCGCGAGGGATGCGGAAGCATCCTATCAGGCCTGGGGGCATTCCATCGTGGCTGACCCCTGGGGAAATGTGCTGACACAGATGGATGCGAAGGAACAGGTTGCAGTCACAGAGATTAACCTCGGAGTTGTTGAGGAAGTGCGGGAACAGCTTCCTCTGCTCCGGCACCGCAGGCGGGATATCTATGGATGATACATGGGGCAATCTGCAGGTATCGCCAGCTGCACAGGCTTTTACTCTGACATTCTGATGATACCAGAATCCCTATTCTGCTTAGTCAGCTACCAGCTCAATTCCCTCAATATCCGGCACGCTCACCATGGAATAATTGGTGTAATATACCACAAATCCCGGTTTGCTTTTGTTCGGTTTTTTCACATTCTTTTTCTGAAGATAGTCAATTTCAACTTTCTCTCCTCCGCGGCCTTTGGAGTAGAAAGCAGCCAGGCGGGCTGCTTCCTCGAAGGTCTGATCCGGCAGGTTGCCGGTCTTCGTCTTTACCAGGACATGGGAGCCGGGCATCTGCTTGGCATGGAACCACCAGTCGTTCCCCTCGGAGAAGCGGAACGTCAGTTCATCGTTCTGAAGATTATTTTTCCCTACATAGATATCATAGCCGTCGGAACTGCGGTAATGCCAGGGACGGCTTTTCTGCTGCTGTTGTTTTTTCTTAGAATAGCGCTGACGAATATAGCCGCTTTGTATCAGTTCTTCCCTGATCTGCGCCAGGTCCGCCTCGGACTGTGCGATATCCAGCGCCGTGGCGACGGAATCCAGGTGGTCAATCTCCGTGCGGGTATCTTCAATCAGTTCGTTCAGCGCCTCATAGGTGTGTTTCAGCTTCCCATAACGGTCAAAGTATTTTTTCGCGTTTTCCTGCGGCGTAAGCGTCGGGTCAAGCGGAACCTGTATCATCTCATTGGTATAATAGTTCAGCGCCTCAAAGCTTTTAGCGCCCTCCGCCACCTGATATCCATAAGTGTGGATCAGCTCGCCATATACTTTATATTTGTCGCGCTTTTCAGTATCCTTTAACTGTTTTTTCTGCAGGTCATATTTTTTGCGGTTCCGCTCCAGGTGCGTGTTCACCACGTGGCGCAGATCGGCTGATTTCTGGCGGATACGGGTATAAGCGTTCTTTTGCGCATAGAACTGCTCCAGTGCGTCGGAGATTGATTTGCATGGCTCATCCGTGCAGTCCGCGTAGGAATAAAGCTGAATGGATGAAAACTCTACCGGTTCCTCCCCTTTGCGCAAGATGTGCGGCGCAAAATTTCCCTCCCGGATCTGTGTCATAACAGCACAGAATCCATGAGCCAGCGCGAGCCATTCCTGCTCTGCGACAGAAGCGCAGGGCGCTGCACCGTCAATTTTTGCGCGGTAGCACAGTTCGTTGGCAACGAGCGGGCTGATACCGGTATAGGAAGTGTAGATCGCCTTGCAGACAGTGGCAGGCTTTGTACATACAGTGTCCAGAAATCCGTCTTCTGTTTCTTCCAATGGGGATTTTTTTCCTTCCTGAGCGGGGATAAAATATTCCCGTCCTGGAAGTACCTCGCGGACAGAACTCACCTGCGCGGAAATGTGCTTAATGCTGTCCAGAATTTTTCCCTCTGAATCAGTAAAAATAATGTTGCTGTGCTTGCCCATCAGCTCTACAATCAGATTTTTTGTGCGCAGGTCGCCCAGATCGTCCAGATGCTCAATCTGAAAAACAAGGACACGTTCCATGGCAGGCTGCGAGACAGAGAGAATCCGCCCATTTGCGACATGCTTTCGCAGCAGCATACAGAAATTCGGCGCTGTCATGGGGCTCGGCTTATTCTGTTCGGTCAGATATACCAGCGGCAGAGATGCGTTGGCGGAGAGGAGGAGACGACGCTGTCCGCTGCTTCCCTTTAAGGTCAGCAGCAATTCGTCCGCCTCAGGCTGCGCAATCTTGCTGATGCGCGCACCGGCGAGTTCTCTGTTTAATTCGAAAGTCAGATTGGCGACAACAATTCCGTCAAGAGCCATGGTGATTCCTCCTTTTTTCATCGTTAAGATAGCACAAATTTCCGGTTGTGTAAAGTGAACTTCACGATAGCCTTAAAAATGGATTTTTCTCTATGGCAAAAAAGGGTTGTCAAAAATTCGTGGTTGGTGTATTATTTGTAATGGTTTGGCATTATAGCTATTTTATTGTTGGCAGACAGGAGAAAAGTTCCATTATGATTGATGTGCATTGTCACCTGCTGTACGGGGTGGATGACGGGGCGCGTACCTTTGAGGAATCATGCAGGATGCTTGCGGAAGCAAAGAGGCAGGGAATTCACGCGATAATTCTGACACCGCATTACCGCCATGGTATGTTTCCCTATGATACGGAAGTGGTCCTGCGGCATTATATGAAAGTCCGGCAATATGCGGCGGATATCGGAATCAGGGCTTATCTCGGTACAGAGTACCATATGGACAGGCGGTGTGCGGAGAATCTGAAAAGAGGCAGGTGCCTTTCTCTGGCAAATTCCGCCTATGTGCTGGCTGAGTATTCCGGCAGTACAGGGTATTCTTTCATCAGAGATATGACACAGGAGATGTTCTCGGTGGGATACACTTCGGTGATTGCCCACGCGGAGCGGTACGCATGCCTGACAGATGATCCGGATCTGGTGTCTGAACTCCGGAATATGGGTGCTCTGATTCAGGTGAATGCCGATTCGGTGCTTGGGCTGGACGGCAGGGACGCAAAGCGTTTTTGTAAGCATCTGCTGAAGCATGAAATGGTGGACGTGGTGGCAAGTGACAGCCACGGTATAAAGCGCAGGCCCTGCCACATGGAAAAGTGCCGCGCATATATCCGCAGGAAATACGGAGAATCTATGGCGACCCGGTTGTTTGAGACAACGCCTGAGGCGATTTTAAAGAAACCAGGAGAATAAGAATGAATAAGAAGGAATCGAGAGAAGATGTCGTTGAGATTGATTTAAAGGAACTTTTTTTTGAACTTTTAAATCACTGGGTACATATTTTGGTCGCGGTCATACTGATGGCTGCTATATTCTTTACGTATAGCAAATTTCTGATTACACCGCAGTATACGTCGACGTCAATCTTGTATGTATTGTCTAAAAGTACATCGATCACCAGTTTAACAGACCTTCAGGTCGGAACGAATCTGACAAATGATTATACGCAGGTCGTAGCCGGGCGTCCGGTTTTGGATCAGGTCATTGACAATCTCGGACTGGATATGAATTACAGTGAGCTGAGTTCCAAGGTGACGCTGAATAACCCGTCGGATTCCCGTATGCTGGAGATTACGGTGGAGGATCCGGATCCACAGTTGGCCAAGACCATCACAGATGAGATTGCGGCAGTGGCAGCGGATTATATTTCTGAGAAGATGGATCAGGATCCTCCTCAGATTATTCAGTACGGCTATGTGGCGGAAAGCCCTTCCAGCCCGGATATCACAAAAAATACAGCGATGGGCGCATTGCTCGGCGCAGTGATTGCAATTGCGATCATTACACTTTCCTACCTGATGAACGACACAATCCTGACTCCGGAAGATATGGAGAAAAAAGTCGGTCTGAACGTACTGGGTTCCATCCCTGCGACAGAATCAGAATCGGATGACGGGCAGAACAGGAAAAGCAAGAAGAAAGAGAAAAAGAAAGGCTGAGGCGTGTGACTATGGATGTAAACAGTGAAAATGGAAAAAAAACGGATAAGATTGTATTCGGCAATCTGAAGGAGCACGATTACGCAATGACAGAGGCGCTGCGTACCCTGCGTACGAACCTTATGTTCTGCGGCGATGACGTCCGGACGATTCTTTTTACGAGTGCGGCTCCCGATGAGGGAAAGAGCACAGTTGTCATGGATCTGGCGAAATCACTGACGGACGCGAAAAAAAATGTTTTTCTGATTGATGTCGACATCCGCAAATCTGTCCTGGTCGGACGGACGCATGCACACACACAGAGCGGGGCGAAAATCTATGGACTGTCTCACTATCTGACCGGACAGAAGAAAATGTCGAACGTAGTGTATGCCACGGAGATTCCTCGCCTTTATATGGTATTTTCCGGTCCTTCCGTGCCGAATCCGACAGAGATTCTGGAGAAGAAGTATTTTGTCGATCTGATCAATTTCGGCAAAGAGTATTTTGATTATGTTCTGATCGACTGTCCGCCGATCGGAGCGGCGATTGACGCCGCAGTTATCGCAAAACACTGTGACGGAGCTGTCCTGGTCACGGCGCAGGGAATGGTTAGCAGCCGGGCTGTATTGAATGCCAAAAAACAGCTGGAGCTTTCCGGCGTTCGTATTCTGGGTGCTGTCCTCAACAAGGTAAGCATGAAGAAGAATTCTTACTATGGAAAGTATTACGGAAAATATTATGGAAATTACTACGGGAATGACTCAGGCGGAAGGAAGAAAACGAAATGAAGGAAAAATCCGGCGTAAATAAGACAAAGCGAATGTGGATTATTGTGATTATCCTCTTTGTGGCTGCTTTGGCTGCTGTTTCTATTTATGCGTATATTGCGAATCAAAACGGTCAGGATTCTGTTTCTGATATGGCATCAGCGGAAGAAGAGATTGCAACAGGATCCGATGAGACGGCCGAAGCGGAACAGGAGGAAGAGGATCCGGTAGAAAAGGGGCAGGGCATAGAGGAATTTGTCATTTTCGGCGTTGATACCCGTTCGGATGACCTGGGCGCAGGCACACGGTCGGATTCCATTATGATCGTACATGTAGATTATGATGATGAAACTGTGAAGGTTCTTTCCATCTATCGTGACTGTATGGTACATATTGAGGATAACGGATATGAGAAGATCACGCATGCCCATTCCTATGGAGGACCTGAGCTGGCAGTATCGACCATCAATGAAAACTTTGACCTGGATATTGAAAACTATATCACACTCAACTTCCTCAATGTGGAGGATCTGGTCGATGAGATTGGCGGCGTAGAGATGGATATCACAGAAGAAGAGGTCTCTCATCTGTCTGATATTGACGGCCAGTTTTCCGGGTATATCACAGAGGCGGGTACCTATCTTCTGGATGGTGCCCAGGCAGTTGCATATTCCAGAATCCGTTATGCCTCCGGCGGCGACTATAAACGCTCGGAGCGTCAACGGGATGTACTTTTTAATATTTTCGAAAAAGCAAAGACGCTGAGTGTGACGGATCGTTATACCCTCGCGGAGGATATGCTGGATCAGGTAAACAGCAACTATACCACAGATGATCTGACCAGCCTGCTTTATTATATGTCTGAGTTTGAGATTACAGATATGACGGCATACCCGCAGGTGTTCTACGGCGGAACAGTGGATGGCGCCTGGGTGGAAGTGCCGGTAACTCTGGTTGACATGGCGACAGGAATTCATGAGTTTCTGTATGGTGAAACGGATTACAGTCCCTCGGATACGGTCCAGTCATACAGCAGTACTCTCCAGTCCAAGGCTTCCACGGCTAACCAGGATTTTACAGATGATGAGGAAGAGTGATTAATTTATGCAAAATAAAAAGAAAATTCTGAACCTGTTTCTTCTTCTGGAAGTGATTATCCTGATTATCGTGATCGTAGTTGCTGTTCTTTTTGGAAGCGGAATCAGTATACCGGGCAGAGGAGAAGACAGTGCTTCTTCTGTGAATGCCGGCACGGCATCAGATAATGACAATGCCATTGAATCAGAATCCTCCGGCGCCTCTGATACAGAGAGCGGCGACGCCGAAAATGATAATTCTGTTTCCGGCAGTTCTGATCAGAATGTGGAAACGACGATCACATTTTCGGATGAAGTGGAAGAGAAGCTGGACACCATGACTGTGGAGGAGCAGGTATCACAGCTGTTTATAACAACGCCGGAAGAGTTGACCGGCGTGAAGCAGGTGACAGTCGCGGGCGACAGTACACAGGAAGCTCTGGAGTCCTATCCGGTGGCAGGGTTGGTATATTCCGCAACGAATTTCATCAGCGATGAACAAATAGCGTCTATGCTTGCAAGCACACAGGAATTTAGCCAGAGCAGTATCGACTTGAATCTCTTTACCATTGTAGAAGAGATCGGCGGTGAAAATGATTCACCTCTGGCAGTCGCTTTAGAATATAATACGGTCAGTTCTCCGTCCGCGATCGGCGAGGAGGAAAGCCCGGATTCTGCTTACTCGGCCGCTCAGACAAAAGCGGAATATGTATCGGAAGCCGGTTTTAATATGTTGCTGGCGCCCGTAGCTGATGTGGCGACCGGCAGTGACGAGAGTTTTGATGAAATGACATACGGCTCACAGGAAGTAAATGTTGCAGAGTATGTAGAGATGGATGTGGAAGGGACGCAGGCGGCAGGTGTAGATACGATTGTCCGGGCTTTCCCCGGTATCAGGGAAGCCACAGAGGATTATTCCGCTTATCAGGCTGCTGTAGACGCGGGAGCTTCCTGTATCCAGGTCAGCAACGTGACCTCTTCATCGCTGACCGGAAGCAGCGCGATTCCCTGTTCCCTTTCTGATTCGGCGGTATCATATTTGCGTGATTCAATGGGATATGATGGTATCCTCATGACATCGGATCTGTCAGATTCCGCGGTTCTGGAGTACTGTACCACGGAAGAAGCGGCAGTCACAGCCGTCAACGCCGGAATGGATCTTGTCTATGTCACGGATGGATTTGAGGATGCCTGGCAGGCGGTGTTGGACGCTGTCAATGATGGCAGCATTTCCAAAGTGCGATTGCACAATTCCGTTGGTCGAATCCTCAGTGCAAAGCTGGATTAGAGTCAGTTTTGCAGCTCATTAAGTCATAACATACGATGCCGGTCCCATGTAGTTCTTTGTACTATATAGGGA
>JAJQCB010000263.1 GCA_021203005.1 Clostridiales bacterium
GATGTACAACTTCTGCACCGGTTATCTCCGCCAGCATCTGCGGCATATTATTTGTGAAAATATAACTGTTTCCAAGCATCAAAATTCTCATAATATTTTTACCATGTATAGGTTTTGATTTCGCAATTTCCTATGCCAAACGCGGAAAATTCTTCATTCGTTATGTCGTTAAAATAAGAGTGTACCACACGGGAGATACCATTGTGTGCTACCAGTAAATAGATCTTGTCACCTGCACGTATATCATCAATCAGATTGTACACCCGCTGACACAGGTGCATCATCGTCTCGCCGCCATCATAATGATCCAGGAAATGTGTCTTCGCCGCCTTAAATTCCAGCCCATCCCGGGGCGTAGACTCATAGCGTCCGAAATTCTGTTCCTTTAAACGCGGTTCCAACCGCATAGGAATTCCGGTTTCCTCCGAAATATGTCTGGCCGTCTCGGAAGCCCGCACCAACGGCGAATACAAAATCTCATCAATCGGGAGTTTCTCTTCTGCTAACCTTTTGCCGAGTTCAACTGCCTGCATATGGCTAAGTTCCGTCAGCGCAATATCTGTCGCACCACAGATTTTATTCTCGACATTCCATACAGTCTGTCCGTGTCTTGTAAAATATAATGTTCCCACTGCTTAACACCTCACATATCTGTCTATTCCATGGCAACACTCTGAATCACCTGATTATATAGCTGTTCAGTCTCGGCATCAAAAGCAACCAGTATTACTTCAAAATCCTCGTCGGCGTTTTTCGTTTCTTCGATGATCGTTCTCACAGCAACCTCCGCCGCCTGGTCTTTCGGATATCCATAAACTCCCGTAGATATGGCTGGAAAAGCAATAGAATCCAGCCGCTTTTCTTTTGCGATGCGAAGGCAGCTGCGGTAACAACTCGCCAAAAGCTCCGGTTCATTTTGATTTCCGCCGTTCCAGACCGGGCCGACGGTATGAATCACATATTTCGCAGGGAGCTGATATCCCATCGTAATCTTTGCATCGCCGGTTTCACAGCCGTTTAACGTCCGGCACTCCGCCAGCAAAGCCGGCCCGGCCGCCCGATGGATTGCTCCGTCCACTCCGCCCCCGCCGAGCAGGGAATTCTTCGCCGCGTTCACGATTGCGTCCACCTTCAAATTTGTAATATCGCCCACTAAAACTTTGATATGCATCTTCATCCTCCGTTCCTACTGTTAGTTTTCAACGGATAGCATAATATTCTCCATATTTCTAACATCCTTTCCATTCAGAATACAACCCGTCGTTTTTCTCTTCCAACGCCTTGATTGTTTCATAAGCAAATTCACAAAACGGCGTCGGCACATGGTGTAATTTCCCGATGCGGATCAATGTCCCGGCAAACATCTCAATTTCTGTATGTCGGCCTGCCTCCAGATCCTGGAGCGTGGAATATTTGGAAGACGGCAGTGACGGACACTTTGCCTTTTCAATTTCTGAAAGTTCACTAATATCAATGCCCAGTGCCGCTGCCACCCGGCATACCTCGTCCCGCAAGCGCCAGCGAAGATTTGCCATATGCTCACTGACAGCAAATGCCCCAACCGGGCATCCGACAATCGCCTGCGGTAAATTTATGCTCACATTGAATGCCATCTTTTTCCAGATTTCCTGAACAATATCGCGGCACACACAATAATGAACTCCCGAATTCTTAAAGAGATCCGCCAGCGCATCGATTCGGCCGCTTATTGTTCCATCCTTCTCGCCGAGGAACACTCCCGGCGTCCGCTCCGGAGCAAAAGTAATCCGGTTGCCCTTTCTCTGGGAAGCGATCTGCATCAGAGAATATACCATATGTTCCTCGCCGATACTCTTCCCGACAATCGCCTCACTGTCCACTCCATTGAGCAACGTCATCACAATCGTATGATCATCCGCAATTTCTTTGATTTCTTCCAACGAATGAAGCAGGGCATCATATTTTGTTGCTACCAGAAGCAGGTCAACCCCTTTTGCCTCTATCGGGGTTCGCAAATGTAATGAAAAGCACTTATCATTAATATATATACCGTCCCGCTCATAGCGTTCCCTGCGCTCTCCGTCCGCAATAACCCAGAGATTTTCCCCAAGCTTTTCTGAAAGTCCCCATATAAAATATGAACCTACGGCACCGCTGCCCATAACGGCGACCGTTTTGATTTTCCTCATAATTGGTTCCGCACTCATAATATCCTGCCGTTCACTTTCTGTATTTCTTCTGCCGGGCTTTCACCGCAGCACCCGCTCCAGCTGTTTTTCCGTTGCTGATGAAAAGTTATTCCGCACCTGGTCATATATCTTCTTTCGGCATTCTTCCGGATCTTCCCTGTAGCAGGACGACACCATCTCATATCCCCAGAGATCCTCCGGTCTGGAGTAAATACACACCGGCATCCCATACTCGCCGCCCCGCTTATTCACCTTCCGCCTGAAATCCTTAATGGTCAGATACGTCTGCATCTGCAGGTCGGCAATCACACCGTCGAAATTTTTCTCTTTGCCTTTCCCGAACCCGGCTTCTTTCTTTAACTGCACGCCCATAAATTCTCCGCCGTCCGAAAAGCAGTCCACGATTTTCTTGCTGCGGATACCCGCCAGCTCGTCATCCCACCGGGCGTCAAAGTCATAACCGTCCCTGCGGTAATTCGCAAACGCCGGGAACCAGGACAGGCTGACGAAACCGGATTTCTTCCCGAAAAATTTTCCATATGCCACTTCCCCGCTCCGGGCGATGATCTCGCGCCAGATCCACGGATCCCCCGCCGGGTTTCCACTCCACCAGAACGGGCCAAAGGTATGTTCCTCCACAGAAAACCCTTCGATCTCATTTTTAAAAAGGGGAAGGAACCCGATCTCATTGATCCAGTTGATCAGCTCCCGCCACGAACGGATGCGCAGGGGATCATCCCATTCCAGTCCGTACATAATCCATTCACCAGTCTCTTTTGCCATATCAATATCCCGTCTTCCGCACTCAGTTGTTCTTTAACTTGTAAACAAATCAGAGCTGTATCACTTCCGGCGCATGGCTGAAAGAAGAAATCGTCGCCGTACCTTCCGTAAAATAAAATACCGCCGTATTTCCTTCCGATCCTGTCGTATACATATTACGGAGGCTGGGATAGGCATCCAGCATGGATTCCTGCGCCTCCACCCTGTCATCCTCTGCCAGAGTGCCGCTCAGCCGGATCCACTCGTCACCGGACATCGCACAGATTTCCACTTTGGGATTGGCAGCGATCTGCTTCGCCACATCCTTGGTTTTGCCCGTCTGGATATACAATTTATCCTCAAAAACATGGATTGTCCCAAACGGCCGTACCCTCGGCTGGCCATTCTCATCCGTCGCCAGATAATAAGTTTCTGCCTTCTTTAAAAATTCATATACCTTGTTCATATGCGTCCTCCTCTGCTTTATATATTGAAACTATGAATTTCTCATTTTACTGTTTAAATATTCATTATAAACCGCATTGCTGTGCTCCAGTCGTTTTTTCTGTATAATCTGATTCCGGTCACTTAGGATTGCCAGCATCTCATCCACAATCTCTCCCTCCGGAAGTTCACTGTAATGGGAAAGATAAAAAATCATTCTCTGTGCTGTGAAATCCGTGTTCAGATTCTGCGTGACCAGATCACAGAAGCGTTCCTGATATCCCCTGTCCAGCATCATTTTATACAGTTCCTGACTGATCTCGGATTTAGGCTTCATATCCATCACTCCCATATTTCTGCCAGATATAAGTTCTCACTTCGCAGTTTCCGATGCCGGGCAGCTGCTCAGCCTGTGTAGGCATCTTCCGCATTGTTTAAAAAACCTGTCTGGCAAGCCATTCTTTTTCTTCCTCCGTTTCCGGAATATCAATCCTTTCGATTTTAAAAATAACCGGTCTTGTCCCATCGTTACAACAGGCAATCATCATCCTGTCATCATTTGTCCAGTTCTTCATAATAGAGCCGCCCTGCAGAGCGGTGTAAACATATCTGCTGATGGCATCCCAGGCCTCCCCGCAGAATTTTCCATTCATCAGGTGGTAAAAATCATCTCTTTCCGGTGTCCTTTTCAAAAGGAAGGTATCTCCTGCATGAAAGCACGGACACGGGCCAGATCTGGGATCGGCCAGATATTTTTTCTGATAATCCTCAAACACTTTTGTTTCCAGTACCGTTATTCTGCATTCATACCGCATCGAAAGCCGCCTCCTTTGCAATCGCCCCTTCACTATATCATTCCGAAGAACCTTTGTTGTTCATATTCCTGTGTACTCTGCAATGACAGCAGATTACCTGATATAGTCAACCTGCATTCCGGTTCCTGGCTTTACAGGTTGTTTCCGTACCCGCAGGATGTCCCTGAGAATCACCGTTTTCCCTTCAGCCACATAACCAGCAACGTAGTAATAAAAGAAAACACAAACCATAAAAGGATCATCACGATAACAGGTACATTTTCTGCATCTATTCCAAGCAATACATAAAGCATTGCCTGCTCAACTAATCCTGATATTGCGCATAATACAATACCGATTGTGCCCAGTTCGCCACTCTTGTGCCCTCTTCCAGGTTCAGGATCGTTGCTACCGTTCATAATATGATATTCGATAAAGTCATCCGTTCTATCGTTTTTACCGTCTCCATTCCAATCATTTATTGCCACGATTCATCTCCCCTATGAAAGCTTTGATACGCATCTAATATTCAGAAATTCTATCCTTCCGTTCAAGACATATGCTCCTGGATGCTGCCGTCCGGCCGCACATCCATAAAACATTCCGTGAGCGTATCGTCATCTATGATCTGCAGCACGCGCCTCATCCCGACTGCAAGGTCTTTCTTTTCATACTCCTCTCTGGAGATCCAGTAAACCTGTCCTTCCTCGGAGCTTTTCAGCTCCCCTTCATAGGAATCCGCACGGTAAAGCAGCCCCACATTATGTAAACCATCGCGGTACCAGTGATAGATACCTTTTAAAACGGGCTGTTTGATTGTAAGGCCGGTCTCCTCCTGCATCTCACGGATGACAGCCTCTGAAAAAGTCTCGCCTGCCTCCACATGGCCACCGGGAAACGTCGTGCCGCTGTAATTGCTCCCTGTTTTGTCCAGCGCGAGCACCATGTCCCCGTCGCACAGCATGCACATATTCATAAAAATTGTTTCCTCCGACGGATGCTGCTTCTCCGCTTCCTCACGGCGGATGCGCCGGGTAATTTTTGTCCTCTTGCTATGATAATGATTTGCTACCTCCCGGTAAGGGATCCAGATATCAGCTGCCATGATCCTCTCATAAACGACATCCACTACTTCATCGTCGTGATGTTCAATCGGATACTTTCCGGTCCTCTCATAATATTTTCTGGTTTCCTCATACATCCAGAGCGCTATTTTGTCCTTCTGTTTCTGCTTCAGGTGGGAATATTTTTTATTCGTTTGCAAAAGCTTTCTGTCCACCACTTTATGGTTCTTCATATTATAGCCACCATTCTTCATCCTCCGCTTCCTCCAGCAGGACCTTCTCCGCCAACAGGGACAAAAGGCACTGCCCAATCTCTTCCAGAAAATCTTCGTCTATTTTCCAGAATTCTTTTTTGCGGAGCTGCTCCTCCAGCAATTCTTTTATTTTCCATAACATATCCTGATACGGCTCACGGGCATCTGAGATGCATGTCGGCTCTATGCTCCCGGGTTTCATTTTCACCGGCTTATGCAGTTGCTGGTCATATACCTTCAGTTCTGCATTTTCCGCCGCACGGATATAGTGCCTCGTTGCATCATCCATTAAGATCGTTGCAAAAAACATGGCCAGCGCCGCTTCGTCAATCGAAGTTATGCTCCACTCAAAAGCCAGATCCAGATAATGCAGCAACCGATCCACCAAACACCCCCACTGCTCCGGTTCCCATGTGAGTGTCTCCGGGCGGTAAATATCCGCATTATCGATCCGGCAGTGCAGTTCGTCCACATGGTCAGCGATTGCTTCCGCAATAAACTCCGACCAGAACCAGTATCCCTCCTGTTTCGCCCTGTCATCCGTCAACCCCGGATTATTAAAGCGGTGCAGGTCACTTCCCGGGTACTCATTCCGGATGGCAAAATAATGGCCGAGTTCATGCCAGTAATAGTGGCAAAAAATATTATCTGCCCCATAACATTCCGGCAATAACTCCTGCTGTATCAGGATAGCGTCCCCCTTATCCCCATGAATCATCTCCATGATGGAATCATATGGCTCAGAAGGATTGACCTGGAGGCTTTGCGTCATCTCAACCAGTTCTGTCCGGATTTTCATGATGGTTTTGGGGCTGCCGATTTGAACCGGCGGTAAGTAATCAATCGGCATATATTTTTTAAAAATTATATCAGCGATCGGTATCCATCTTTTAATGTATTTTTGTTTTATCATAATATACTTGCTCTAGGGCGACGCTTTGAACGCCGCCCATATCCGCCAATTTAAAATCAGGATTTCTGTTTGCTGCGTTTACAATCACATCTACGTTCCGGTCTGCACAAGACCGTTGGACTAATGTTATCCTGCTATTAATAAATTTCCTCACGTTCTACTTTCTCAATCAATACAGCTGTACCATTCACTGATACCACTATCATACCTTTACCGATTGTCATGATGTCAAAATCAATACCGATTAGTGCATTTGATTCAAGCGCCACCGCTTTTTCTCTCAGGTTGTTCATCGCCATATTTTTTGCTTCGCTCAGTTTTCCTTCCATAGCAGAAGAGGACATCCCCAAAACGTCACTGACACCAGCGTCAACCTCACTGAAAAATCCTGTTCCAAGGACAACTTCTCCGCTTAATACACTTTTATACTCAAGAATACGATAACCCTCAAAATTATAACCCGTAGTCATCATGAGATTATTGATCTGAGTGGAACGATTATTATGAAATTCCAGATTATCAGTTTCTGATTTTTCCGATTCACGTATTAATCTTTTTACGGTTTCCACTGCCCCGTCCTCAACTCTTCCTTGTTCCAGACAGTTGTTAAACCATTTTCGAGCAGCGTGCATATAGCCAAAATCTTTTTCCTCACGTTCGACTACTAAACGTTCTTCTTTTGTTTTGCAATCCATGCAAATTTTAAACTCCGACTGATTATTATCCAGAGTTGTCCCGCTCTCGAGTATTCCTAATTTTTTCCCACAAACAGCACAGTAATTTGACATACCTATCTCCCCCGTTTAACTCATTCATTAATTTTAAGATCAAAAATGGTCTCTTCTATTACACGAATACACTCATCGGGCCTTTTCTTAATATCATCACCCCAAAACCGAATCACCGTCCATCCTAAGAAAAGCAATTGCTTATTGACCTCGTCATCTCGCTCTCGATTTCTGGAAATTTTCCCAATCCAGAATTCACTATTATTACTTTTCTCTAGCCGAGGCTTTAAAATTTTCCAGTTTTTTCCATGAAAAAATTCCCCATCACAAAAAATAGCAATTTTATACTTCGTTATGGAAATATCTGGATGCCCCGGTATTTCCTTATAGTTTTTTCGGTACCGATAGCCTTTTTTCCATAAGGCCTTCCTGAGAGTAACTTCTATTGATGTATCCTTACTTTTTATATGCTTCATATTTTTGCGGCGCTGCGCCGGTGTTAATACATCAGCCATACTTTCTCATCCTTACTTTAATCCCAACATCTGGCACAGACGTTGAGCAACATCCAGTATTTCTAATGCAGACTCATTTCTTCCGCCAACGTAGAAATTTTGGACAGATCGCTTCAGTTCATCCTTAAGATTCTCAACCGATTCAATTGCTTGTAATGTTCCTGCGTTTCTTATTATAAATTCTAATGCTGCCTTTGATAGGGGGCGAACAGAACTTTGCCATGGTGGATTCACACTCTTTCTGACTGCCTTGAATCCCAATGATTCTACATATCCACCATCCGGCAAATATATAGGTACTTTCCTCTCAAATTTCTGACAAGCCATCAGATCTGCCTGATCAATTATCTTCTGATCATCTTCTGTTAAAGATATGCTGCACGTCCGACAAAAGCACCCGCATATGCATATCCCTGTATACGGCCA
>JAJQCB010000223.1 GCA_021203005.1 Clostridiales bacterium
CCCGGAATCATCCCCAATACTTTTGCCACTGACATTTTTTTCAAGTTATCCACCGACGGTGCAATCATTGTTTCAACCACATTGATTCCGGTCACGCCCGCCAGCAGCGCCCGCAGACTCCACCGGATCAGATTCCGGATCAGCGCGGTCAGACGGGAGATCATTTTTTCCCCGGTAAGACAGTTCAGCATCTGCAAAACAGCAAAAATATGTATAACCGGAGCTACAACAGAGGCGAGCAGCTGCTCCACCAGCCAGATGACCCCGACCGCAATCTGGTAAAAAGCTGCCGCGGTAGTCTGAGCCGAGGCAAAAATCAACGTCATGGAAAAAGCCGGTATCACCGCCTCCATCATCGCCACGGTCTGGCTCATCACCTCCTCAAACATTCCGGAGACAATCCGATACGACTGAATCAGGAGAACCATCAGTACCAGGAAAAACAGATAGAAGCCGGTCCGGGAAATCTGACTGTTTTCAAACACATCGATGAAATTATGAAAAAACGCGAATGCAATTGTCAGAATCAGAATGCGGACCAGAATACTTCTAAACTCCGCCGCATCCGAAAAAATAAGCGGTCTCGCTTCCTTCCACACATCCCAGGCAGAAATTTCCGTATCTGCATCCAGAATACCCGTCACGATGTCAGAAAAGGAAATATCCTGCGTCAATTCATTCTCCGCCAGAACATCATCCACTGCATCCAGATTCAGCTCATCCAGAAGCGCTTCCGTCAGATCCTCAATATCCTCGCTCAATGCTGCGCTGTCCTCCTCTGCCGCAAGGCTGTTCTCTCCGGCTGAATCTCCCGCATTCTCTGCCTCAGTATTGTCCTCACCAACGAAATCTTCTTCCGCCAGGATACGCTCAGAAGCCGGAACAGGCAGGGGATTTATCATCCAAAAACCTGCGGCTGCCAGAAAGGATAATAGAAAAATTCTTCTCCTATTTTTCATACTCCCATCAATCCTTCCACTGTCTCAATCAGCGCCAGAAGGATTGGCACGCTGACCGCCATAATGGATAATTTAGCAAACATTTCAATCTGTTTGCCGAGCGTGCCGTAACCGGCATCCCTGCAGATCTGTGCGGCAAATTCCGATACATACGTGATACCGATCATTTTCAGCAAAATCCGGATCATAGAAGAATCCACCCCTGTGTATTCCTGAATCTGCCGGATGCTCTCCATCACCGCGCTAAGTTTTTCAACGGAAAAACCCAGGATCAGCAATGCTGTGCCCAGACTGATATAGAGCGCATACTCTCTTCTTTGCTGCTGGAAAAGCAAAGCCAGGATCACGCCTGCAAATCCAATCATAACTACCCGGATCATCTGCCTCTCACCTCCCCCGCATTACCATCAGAGCGAAAACAAATCCCGGATTTCTTCAAACAGATCATATATGTAGGGCACAATCCAGAACAGAACGATAATCAGCCCGGCCAGACTGGCCAGAAACGCGTGTTCCTCCCTGCCGCTGTGCTTTAACACCTGTCCGATCACAGTCACCAGAATACCGACCACCGCTATTTTAAACAAAAGATTTACATCCATACACTTCCCCCGCCTGTCCCGGAAATCGCAGCAATGACCAATCCGCAATTCTCCTATATAAAGAAGATAATTAATCGCGCAAAGCTTTGATATTTCACCGGGACTATACGAAAACGAGTATCACCATAACTCCGACAGCCACAGCCAGATACCGGTACAGCTTTCGTTTCTCCGCCATCTCCTTTTCCGCATCCGCCAATTTCTGTTCCAGGCGCCCCCGGCAGCGATGCAGATGGCTTACCTGCGCCTCGACATCCAGCTGACCCAGATTTCTCCCCGTCTCCAGAAGAATGTCAAGTTCCTCCCCCGACAGCATCAGCCGCCTCTGCTCTTTCTGAAAATAAAAGCACCAGACTGACTCCAGATCCTTAACGGAAACCTCCCGAAGCCTGCCAGCGATTTTTTGCATCACTTCCCCTGTCGGTCCATGATATTTTTCCGTCAGACGTTCCAGAGCCTCCGCCATCGTCAGACGTTCGTACCGGATCTCTCCGGCAAGAAGGCTTAAGATACGAATCAGGGAGAGGAGTACATCTCTGTGATATTTTTGTTTCTCCGCCAGTGCACCCGCATATCCGATGCAGGCGGACAGAATCAGGACGGATCCGATTAGCTTCAACACTGATATCCCTCTCTTTCTCCCCAACACCGGAACACACATTTCCCAAAGTAAACATGTCGATTGCGGCAAATGAATCAGATACGCTAAAGCTCCGTACAAATCAGTTTCCCCTCCGCGTCAAAAACGCGATATTTTCGAACGCCCGCTGCGCAGGAAAGCACAACATACCGCTGAAACAGCTTTTCCTGTCTGCAGATGTCCCACCCCGGTTTTTCCCAGAGTTCCTGCACATCACGGCTGTGAATCGTCGCCAGAATCCGGCAGCCGCAGCGGATGGCATAGCGCAGAGCCCCCATATCCGCCTGCCCGCCAATCTCATCCACCGCAAGCACCTCCGGCGACATTGACCGCACCAGAAGCATCATTCCCGCCTCTTTCGGACAGCCATCCAGCACGTCCGACCTGGAGCCGACATCATTCTGCGGAACACCGCGGATACATCCGGCGATCTCAGAACGCTCGTCCACCAGTCCGACCTTTTTTCCCGCAATGTTTTGATTTCCATCCGAGAGCATACGCACCAGGTCGCGAAGCAGGGTTGTCTTTCCGATACCCGGTGCGGAAAGAAGCAGCGTGTTCAGGAATTCCGCTCCGCTATGAAGTTCCGGAAACACCCGGGCAGCACATCCTTTGCGCTCCGCGGCAATCCGGATATTCAGATAAGAAACGGGATAAATCCGCCGGATTTTTCCATCTTCCACGGAAACCTGTCCGCAGACACCGATCCGGTGGCCTCCCTCCACGGTCAGAAACCCCTGTTTTACCTCCTCCTCATAGGCGTAAAAAGAATAGTTAGACATAAACGTACACATCTGCTCCAGATCCTCCCGCCGCATCCGCACACAGGAAGCATCCGGTACACTGACCAACTCTCTGCCTCGCAGATAAAACTCACCTTCCGCAGTCAGGAATGTCAGATACTGATTGACACGCACCCGGATTTCCTCCAGGCTGCGGCGGAACACGCCGCTGTTTTCTATTTGTTCCCTCAGACGCAGAGGAAACAGACGGATAATCTGCTGCATCTCTTTTTCCTCCTCTCTAAAAAATATATGGAAATCAGGACAAGATAGAACTTAAAACACACAAAAACTCTGATTGAAACGGTCAAAACCGAAAAAACACCTTGACCGGAGTTATCTTCATACTATACAATGGAAAAGTATTGGATTAAAAGGAATAAAAAATACAAAGGAACGGTGAAATCATGTACAAGACAAATTTTGACTTTATTGTGGAAAAAGCAAGAGCGTCTGCCGCCCCGGTGCGCGTGGCGATTGCCGGTGCGGAAGCGGAAAACATCCTCCTCGGCGCGTTTCAGGCGGAAGCAGAAGGATTTGCAAAGCTGATTCTTCTCGGCAATGAAAATCAGATTATCACAATGCTGAAAGATCTGAGCCTCTTCTCCCGGGAATATACTATCATAAATGTTCCGGAAGATCAGAGCGTCGTCCAGGCTGCCATCGATCTGATCAAAGAGGGCAAGGCGGACATGCTGATGCGCGGCAATGTCCAGACCCGCGATTTCCTGATGCCGATTCTCGACAAGGAAAACAACCTGATCGAGAAAGGGCGCCTGCTCTCCCACATCACATTCTTAAAGATTCCGGAGTACCGGAGAATTCTGGCGGTTTCCGATGTGACTGTCATCGTTGAGCCGAATATGAACCAGCGCAAAAAAATCGTTCAGAACATGGTCAGCACACTGACGGCTCTTGGCTATGAGCATCCGAATATTGCTCTGATGACACTGATCGAAAAGCCCGCTTTCCATATGAAAGATACGGTAGAGGCGCAGACCATCGCCCGTGAACACAAAGAGCACCCGATCGCGGATTGTGAGCTGGTCGGTCCCATCGCCTATGACCTGATCATCAGCAAGGAAGCTGCCCGCCTGAAAGGGTTCGACTGTGACCTCTGCGGTGAGTTTGACGGCATCATCACACCGAACCTGCTGACCGGCAACACACTGGTAAAGGCGATGCAGATTCACGGACACGCTTCCAGCTGCGGCGTTCTGGTCGGCGCCAACATCCCGATCGCCATCACCTCCCGCTCTGACCCGAAGGAACAGTCTTATCTGTCGCTGGCAGCCTGCGCAGCGCTGCAGAAGACAGCGGTGGAGTGGAGCTTATAATCAAAAATCTAATGTAATACCACTAAAACATTTTTTCAAAAAAATCCTGCTGCATATGCAGCAGGATTTTCTATTACAGAGTCCATTTCAAATTATATATTTCTGATATCTTATTTTTTTGTAATGTACCCCTGCGCTTTCAGCAGCTCTGCGCAGAGCACCGCACCGCCGGCAGCACCGCGGACCGTATTGTGGGACAGTCCCACAAACTTCCAGTCATAAACCGTATCCTCTCTCAGACGACCGACGGAAACGCCCATGCCATTCTCATACTCCACGTCAAGCTGTACCTGAGGACGGTTGTCCTCCTCCATATAACGGATAAACTGCTTCGGCGCACTGGGGAGTCCCAGTTCCTGGGGAATTCCGGAAAACGATGCCAGTTTCTCCAACAGCTGTTCTTTCGTTGGGTTCTTACGGAATTTGACAAACACCGCCGCCGTGTGGCCGTTTAACACCGGAACACGGATGCACTGACAGGTAATCACAGGGGTTGTAGCCGGGACGATTACACCCGCTTCTTCATCAAGCTTACCCCAGAGACGCAACGGCTCTTTCTCGGACTTCTCCTCCTCGCCGCCGATGTAGGGGATGATATTCTCCACCATCTCGGGCCAGTCTTTAAATGTCTTGCCCGCACCGGAGATTGCCTGATAGGTGGTAGCTACCACCTCGTACGGCTCAAACTCCTTCCATGCAGTGAGCACCGGCGCATAGGACTGGATAGAACAGTTCGGCTTTACCGCGATAAATCCTCTGGTCGTGCCAAGCCGCTTCTTCTGATACTTAATCACTTCCATGTGCTCCGGGTTGATCTCCGGGACAACCATGGGAACATCCGGCGTCCAACGGTGAGCACTGTTGTTGGAAACCACCGGGGTCTCTGTCTTAGCATACGCTTCCTCAATCGCCTTGATCTCATCTTTCGACATATCTACAGCGCTGAATACGAAATCCACATCAGCCGCCACTTTTTCCACCTCGTTGACATTTTTCACAACAATGTCTTTTACCGCCTCCGGCATCGGCGTCGTCATCTTCCAGCGTCCGCCGACCGCATCCTCATAGCGTTTTCCCGCAGATCTGGCGCTGGCCGCAATGGTCGTCACCTCAAACCAGGGATGATTTTCCAGAAGAGAGATAAACCTCTGACCAACCATGCCGGTTCCGCCTAAAATTCCGACTTTCAACTTCTCACTCATTCTCATTTCCTCCGAATTCTGACCACAGATGCCTCCACATCCCGGTCTGATTCCCCCGTATATACATTCCGCGCCTCGTGTCCGCTGCACGCGAACATTTGTCGCTCTGTTGGCTATATTACCGCAAGTCAGAGTAAAATGCAAGTCCTTTTACGCTTTTTTCATCCGATTCTCATCATCCAGCCAGTCATTTGCAAGATACTCCCGCTCAATCCTGATCACTTTCTCCATCGCCTCTCTCCCCGGCGCGCCGGTCGTCAGACGCTTATTCACACAGGTTTCCATGGAAATCGCCTCGTAAATATCCTCCTCAAACACGGGACTGATCGCTTTTAACTCCTCCAGCGACATATCATCAATAGCGATATTCTTATCAATACAGTACAGCACAATCTGACCGACGATGCCGTGGGCATCCCGGAACGGTACGCCGTGGTTGACCAGGTAATCCGCCGCGTCCGTAGCATTGGTAAAACCGTGGCGGGCACTGTCGCTCATCACATCCTTATGAAACTGCATCGTGGAGATCATCCCGGTAAACAGCGCCAGACATCCCTTTACCGTATCGATTGCGTCAAAGGTAAGCTCCTTGTCCTCCTGCATGTCCTTATTGTATGCCAGCGGAATCCCTTTCATCGTGGTCAACAGGGAAACCAGCGCGCCGTAAACCCGTCCGGTCTTTCCACGTACCAGCTCCGCGATATCCGGATTTTTCTTCTGGGGCATGATACTGCTGCCCGTGCTGTAGGCGTCATCAATCTCCACGAACCGATATTCGTTCGAATTCCAGATAATAATCTCCTCACAGAAACGGCTCAGATGCATCATAATCGTGGACAATGCAGACAAAAACTCAATCAGGTAATCGCGGTCCGACACAGAATCCATGCTGTTGAGCGTAGGTCCGTCAAATCCCATCAGTTCCGCCGTATACTCCCGGTCAAGCGGATAGGTCGTCCCGGCAAGCGCCCCGGCTCCCAGCGGGCAATAGTTCATCCGGTCATAGATATCGTGCAGGCGGCCTCTGTCCCGCTTAAACATCTCAAAATATGCTCCCACATGGTGTGCCAGCGTCACCGGCTGTGCCTTCTGCAGGTGGGTAAATCCCGGCATGATCGTCTCCGTATTTTCCTCCATGATCTTCAGCAGCGCCTGCAGCAAATCCCGGATCAGTTCGTCCGTATAGAGAACCTCCAGCCGCGTATAAAGCCGCATATCCAGAGCTACCTGATCGTTTCTGCTGCGGCCTGTGTGAAGCTTTTTACCGGTATCGCCGAGGCGGTCAATCAGATTCGCCTCCACAAAACTGTGAATATCCTCATACTCCTCCGTGATGGCAAGTCTGCCATCCTCCACATCCGCTCGGATCTCATCGAGAGTTTTTACGATCGCCTGCATCTCCTCTTTCGTCAGAATGCCCTGCTTTCCGAGCATACATACATGAGCGATGCTGCCCTCGATATCCTGTTTGTAGAGTTTTTTATCAAAGGAAATAGATGCGTTAAAATTGTAGACCAGCTTGTCCGTCTCCTTTGTGAATCTTCCTCCCCATAATTGTGCCATAATGTATTTCCTCCATAAATCATTTTATGATGCTGTACCTTCATTCAGACACCTTGCCAGCCAATCGTTCCCTTTTAGAAAAAATACAGCCGCAGTAATCCTGCCGGTATAAGCCGTAAACCTTCGACAGTTCAATCGAGCGCTTGTAGCCATCTCTTTTCTTGAAGTCTGATGGAAGATACTTTGCTCCGATGAACGCCGGTCCGGCACAGTCTCCCCCACCGTACTCCGCTGCCATCCGCTGCCCGATTTCATTGAGAGCTTCCGCATTCTTCAGCGGACTGATCGTCAGTGTCGTAGTAAAATAATCCGCCCCGCGCTCCGCGGCCAGCTTCGCCGTCTCAGACAGCCGCAGTTCAAAGCATTTCCGGCATCGTTCGCCTCCCTCGGGAATGTATTCCAGCCCCCGGACCGCCTCAAAAAAACGCTCCGGCTCGTACCTGCCCTCCGCAAAGGAAACCGGATGCAGCGTGGGTAATTCCGCGATCAACCGCTTCTGCTCTTCCACTCTGTAATGATACTCCTCCGCATCCGTGATGTTCGGATTGTAATAAAACACGGTGATAGAAAAATATCGGGACAGGTACTCCAGCACATAACTGCTGCAAGGCGCACAGCAACTGTGAAGCAAAAGCGTCGGAATCCTATCCTGCGCCTGCAACTCCGCAATGATTTTATCCAGTTCTTTTTGATAATTTCGTTTCATACGCGCTATTATAATAGAAAACAGGAAAAAAGTACAGTGCAAGTTTCCCCATCCTTATATGCCCCAAAAACAGGCGTTTGCTGGTGGAAACCATCAGTTTGAATTATAAATAGAATCCGAGAATTGGCCAGAATTTTACAAAATATCGCAAATCCCCCCGTCTTCCGTCGTAGTACTAGGAAAGTTCCGACGTTTCTCAATTAGCTCGTT
>JAJQCB010000280.1 GCA_021203005.1 Clostridiales bacterium
ATAAATACTGGGGTTGAGGGTCTTTTTCGCTCTATTATCCTGCAAAAGTCAGGATTTCATGAGATAGCAATCATTTTATCATAGAAAAGCCTATGGCGGCGACCGGACACAAAAAGAACTGTAAACATTCTATTCACAGAAAAATCCACAAGTTATCCACAAATTGTGGATAACTTTTTACTTGACTTCTATAGCCTGCCTCATTATAATTGGAGTAGTGTTTTTTGACATATGAAAGTATGAAACAGGTAAGGAGGTGCTCTTTATGAAAATGACATTTCAGCCGAAAAAACGTTCCAGAAAGAAGGTTCACGGTTTTAGAGCCAGGATGCATACGGCAGGCGGAAGAAAAGTTCTGGCAGCCAGAAGATTAAAGGGAAGAAAGAAATTATCAGCGTAGGCCGCATATATGTGGTCTTTTCTTCACGCCTTTTATGAGGTAAATCCATGGTTTTTTCAGAATCGCTGAAGAGTAGTCAGGATTTCCAGAAGGTATATAAAAAAAGAAACTCTTATGCAAACAGATATCTGGTTATGTACGTTCTGGAAAATGAAAAAGACTGCAACAGGCTGGGAATTTCAGTCAGCAAAAAGGTAGGAAACAGTGTCGTCAGACACCGGATCACCCGGCTTATCCGGGAGAGCTACAGACTAAATGAAGCCCTGTTCAATAGTGGTTTGGATATGGTAGTCATCGCAAGGCAGAGTGCGAAGGACAGAAGTTATCAGGAGATTGAAAGCGCGCTGCTGCATTTGGGAAAGCTTCATAACATATTAAAATAATGAAGAAAATATTAATTTGGCTTATTAAATTTTACAGAAAATACTTATCACCGTTAAAAAGCACAAAATGTCCATATACGCCAAGCTGTTCCCAGTACGGGCTGGAGGCCGTCGAAAAATATGGCGCCCTAAAGGGGGGCATGCTGGCAATATGGCGAATCCTCAGATGCAATCCCTTTTCAAAGGGAGGATACGACCCGGTTCCCTAAGGTGTAAGGAGGTTTAATTTGACAGGCATTTTACTGACCCAGAGCTCGACTTTTATTCTCGGTGACATATCCAGAATTCTTGGATGGATTATGAACCTGCTGTTCAATTTCATGAGCAGCGTTTTTGGCATTGAGAATATTGGACTGTGTATCATTTTATTTACGATTGTCATCTATATTCTGCTGTTTCCTCTTACTTACAGGCAGCAGAAGTTTTCGAAGTTTTCCGCAAAGATGAACCCGGAGCTTCAGGAAATTCAGAAAAAATATAAGAATAAAAAAGACAATGAATCCATGATGGCCATGAATGAGGAGACGAAGCTGGTCTACGCAAAATATGGCGTATCTCCTACGGGCAGCTGTCTGCAGCTCGCGATTCAGCTTCCGATTCTTCTTTGTCTTTATCGGGTTATCATGAATGTACCGGCTTATGTGAGCGGCGTGAAGGATGTATTTGTAGAACTTGCAGATAAAATTCTTGCGACGCCGGGCGGCCCGGAATTCATGGAAGAGCTGAAGACCGCGGGAAATATGAGCTATGTCGGCACGGACTATACGCTGTCGAATACGATTATTGACGTGCTGTACCGCCTTCAGGAGACGGGCAATGCGACCTGGCAGATGCTGCTGGATCAGTTCCCGGATCTGACGGAGCTCATCAATACGACGCATACTTCTATCAATCATATGAATAATTTTGGCATCAATATTGCCAATACGCCATGGAATATTATCAGGTCCGGCTGGTCAACGGGTTCCTATCTGATGATATTCGGAGCGATTCTGGTTCCGGTGCTGGCGGCGCTCACGCAGTGGCTGAATGTAAAGCTGATGCCGCAGCAGACCGCTGGCGCGGATGACAGCATGAACGCCACGATGAAGTCCATGAATATGATGATGCCGCTTATGTCGGCCTGGTTCTGCCTGATGCTTCCTGCAGGTATGGGTCTGTACTGGATCGTCGGCGCTGTCGTCAGAGGCATTCAGCAGTTTGCGATCAACAAATACATAGACCATCAGGATCTGGACGCGATCATTCAGAAGAATATGGAGAAAAACAAAGAGCTTGCGAAAAAGAAGGGCAGTTATTCTCCCAATGCATCCAATATGGCAAAAACCAATGTACGTGCCGTAGACTCTGCAAAGAAAAAGAATATTATGACTGAGGAAGAAAGAGCAGCTGCGCAGAAGGCTTCTACTGAATATTATAAGAATGCGGACAAGCCGGGCAGCCTGGCCTCCAAAGCGGCAATGGTAGCAAAGTATAATGAAAAGAACAGTAAGAAGAATTAGGAGATAAGGCGAAGATGGATTACAAAGAATTTAAAGGAAAGACAGTGGAAGAGGCGATCACAGAGGCCGCGATTCAGCTTGAGACATCTTCTGACAAGATGGAATATGAAATTATAGACAGGGGAAGCACAGGATTTCTCGGAATAGGCAGCAAGCCGGCGGTTATTCGTGCACGCCGTGTGATGAATCTTGCAGAAAAGGCAGAGGAATTTCTGAAAGAAGTATTTGATGCGATGCAGATGGAAGTCACCGTCACCGTCGTGGAGGATGAGGAAGAGAAGAGCCTGAGCATCGACCTGGCAGGCGAGGATATGGGTGTTCTGATCGGAAAGAGAGGACAGACGTTGGATTCCCTTCAGTATCTTGTAAGCCTTGTCGTGAACCGGGATGAAAGCGAGTATATCCGTGTTAAGGTGGATACGGAGAATTATCGTCAGAGAAGAAAGGACACGCTTGAGAATCTGGCAAAAAATATAGCGCTCAAGGTTCGCAGAACCGGAAGAGCCGTCGTGCTGGAGCCGATGAATCCTTATGAGAGACGTGTGATTCACTCCGCTCTGCAGGCTGATAAATATGTGGAAACTCACAGTGAAGGTGAGGAGCCTTACAGAAAAGTGATTGTTTCCTTGAAAGAGGGCGTGCAGCCCCGAGATAATAATCGTTATCGCCGCTATGGAAACAGGCGCGATGGCGGTAATAACAGAAACAGAAACAAGAGGGGTGGAGGACGCGAGTAAGCGTCCTCTTTTTTTAATTATGTATAAGAGTGATACGATTGCGGCGATCGCAACGCCGATGACAGGCTCAGGAATTGGTGTACTGAGAATCAGCGGGGTAGAATCCTTCGCTATTGCAGAGAAGGTATTTGAGCCGTGGAAAAAAGGAAAGATTCTGTCCGAACAGTCCGCCTATACGGTACATTATGGAAATATCGTGGATGAAGGGGAAATTATCGATGAAGTTATTGTTCTGATTATGAAAGCTCCCCACAGCTATACTGCGGAGGATACCGTAGAGATCAACTGTCATGGCGGTTCTTTTGTCATGAAAAAAATTCTGGAATTGCTTCTTCGAAAGGGAGCCAGACTCGCGGAGCCGGGAGAATTTACAAAGCGCGCTTTCCTGAATGGAAGAATTGATCTTTCCCAGGCGGAAGCGGTCATGGATGTCATCCAGGCAAAAAATAATTATGCGCTGCAGAGTTCGGTAAGTCAGTTAAAAGGTTCTCTCGTTGGTAAAATCAAGGATTTAAGAGAAAAAATTCTCTATGAAATGGCGTTTATCGAATCGGCTCTGGATGATCCGGAACACTACAGTCTGGATGGATATCCGACTGTGCTGAGGGAAAAGCTGGATCGGTTTATCGAGGAGGCGGACAGTATTCTGCTTTCTTCGGAGGAGGGAAGAGTTATCCGGGAGGGAATCCGGACAGCAATCATCGGAAAACCAAACGCCGGAAAATCTTCTCTTATGAATGCGTTGCTTGGAAGCAGCCGCGCGATTGTCACGGATATGGCGGGAACGACGAGGGATATCCTGGAGGAACAGATACAGCTGCGAGGCTTAAGTCTCAGTATCCTGGACACCGCCGGAATCCGGAAGACGGATGATCCTGTGGAAAGTATCGGTGTGGAACGTGCGAAAAAAGCGGCCGAAGACGCCGATCTTATCTTGTATGTTGTCGACAGTTCTGATATTCTGGATGAAAATGACAGGGAAATCATAGCCGGCCTGGCCGATAAAAATGTGATCATTCTGCTCAATAAAAATGACCTTCCGACCGTGACGAAGATGGAGATGGTGACGGAACAGCTGCAAAAACCGGCACTCTATATATCCGCCAGAAGCGGCGAGGGTCTGGAGGAGCTTTCCGATCTGATCGAGTCGATGTTTTTGTCAGGAGGAATATCCTTTAATGATCAGGTGTATCTGACAAATATCCGGCATCAGACTGCCATGAGAAACGCAAAGAACAGCCTGATGATGGTGATGGAGAGTATTGAGAAAGGATTGCCAGAGGATTTTTATTCCATTGATTTGATGGACGCGTATGAATCTCTGGGCGAGATTACGGGCGAAGCAGTCGGTGAAGATCTGGTGAATGAGATTTTCAGTAAATTCTGTATGGGAAAGTAGGAAAGTATATGCCTTTTTTGGAAGAATGGACAGACACGGTGGTCGTCGGAGCCGGGCATGCCGGCTGTGAGGCGGCGCTGGCCTGCGCGAGGCTTGGACTGGAGACTGTGGTCTTCACGGTCAGCGTGGACAGTATTGCTTTGATGCCCTGTAATCCCAGCGTTGGCGGGAGTTCCAAGGGACATCTGGTGAGAGAGGTGGATGCGCTCGGCGGGGAGATGGGAAAGGTTATTGACCGGACTTTTATTCAGTCCCGCATGTTGAATGTATCCAAGGGACCGGCTGTTCATTCTCTGCGCGCGCAGGCGGATAAGGCGGAATACGGCCGTGTGATGCGGAAAGTACTGGAATCGACAGATCATCTGCAGATCGTGCAGGCAGAGGTTGCGGAGATACTGACGGAAGACGGACACGTGACAGGTGTAAAGCTTTACTCCGGTGCTGTTTATTATGCGAGAGCTGTGATTCTCTGCACGGGAACCTACCTGAAAGCGCGCTGTATTTATGGCGACGTGAGTATGCATACCGGGCCAAATGGTCTGCAGGCGGCGAATTATCTGACCGATTCTCTGAAAAAGCTGGGTATCCGGATGTATCGGTACAAGACGGGAACACCGGCCCGAATGGATGGACGCTCTATCGATTACAGTAAGATGGAAGAGCAGAAGGGTGATGAGAGAGTTGTGCCATTCTCATTTACGACAGACCCGGAATCGGTACAGATCAGTCAGGCTTCCTGCTGGCTTACCTATACAAATGAAAAAACCCATGAAATCATAAGGAACAACCTGGATCGTTCGCCACTTTTCTCGGGAGCCATTGACGGAACCGGACCTCGCTATTGTCCGTCCATTGAGGATAAGGTGGTACGCTTTGCGGAGCGAGACCGGCATCAGGTTTTTATCGAACCGGAGGGTCTGCATACCAATGAAATGTATGTGGGCGGCATGTCGAGTTCACTGCCGGAGGATGTACAGCACGCGATGTATCATACTGTACCAGGACTGGAGCACGCGAAGATTGTGAAAAATGCTTATGCGATCGAGTACGACTGCATTGATGCGCAGCAGCTCTATCCAACGCTGGAATTTAAGAAAATCAAAGGTCTTTTCAGCGCAGGACAGTTCAATGGGAGCTCCGGTTATGAGGAAGCCGCCGGGCAGGGCATTGTCGCCGGTATCAATGCGGCGATGGAGTTGCTCGGAAAGGAGCAGATCATCATCGACCGTTCACAGGGATATATCGGCGTTCTGATTGATGATCTCGTGACGAAGGAGAATAAAGAGCCATACCGGATGATGACATCGCGCTCGGAATATCGATTGCTGCTTCGTCAGGACAATGCGGATCAGCGTCTAACACCTCTTGGTTATCAGGTTGGCCTGATCGATGAAGAGCGTTATCAGAAATTTTTGATAAAAAAAGAGCAGATTCAGCATGAGAGGACCCGTCTGGAAGAGACGATGGTCGGAGCTTCCGCAAAAATCTGTGCGTTTTTGGAAAGGCATGACAGCGCAGCACTGAAAACAGCGGCTTCGCTTGCGGAAATTTTGAGACGTCCGGAAATCAAATATGAATATCTTCAGGAGATTGACGATGATTTTCCCGGACTTCCGGCGGAGGTATACGAGCAGGTGGAAATTGACATCAAATATGACGGCTATATCAGGCGACAGTTGCGTCAGGTCGAACAGTTTCGAAAGCTGGAGAGCAAAAAGATACCGCCTGATCTGGATTATAAGGATGTCAAAAGTCTTCGGATAGAAGCTCTACAAAAGTTAAAACTATGTAAACCAATATCCATAGGACAGGCATCCAGAATAGCAGGCGTATCCCCGGCGGATATTTCAGTACTGCTGGTGTATCTGGAACACAGAAGGCAGAAGGGCGGATCACATTCATGAGTGATGAAGTGACATATATCAGACAGAAGATTGGCGAGCTTGAAATAGAAATTAATCAGGAGCAGGCAGAACAGTTTCTTCAATATTTCCGACTTCTTACCGGGTGGAATCAGCATATGAATCTGACTGTAATCACAGATTTTGAGGAGGTTGTACAGAAACATTTCGTGGACAGCCTCTCAGTCGTGCTGGTGCAGGATATGCAGAACATAGAGTTTGTGATTGATGTAGGGACTGGCGCCGGTTTTCCCGGAATACCGTTAAAGATTGTGTTTCCGCATCTGAAGGTAACCCTGCTCGATTCCCTGCAGAAAAGAGTTACTTTTCTGAACCATGTAATCGACGAACTGGGGCTCACAGGCGTGGAAGCTGTTCATGGCAGAGCGGAGGATTTTGCAAAACCGGGGTTTGGAATAGAAAAATATGATCTGTGTGTATCGCGTGCTGTCGCAAATCTGTCGACGCTGTCTGAATATTGTCTGCCCTTTGTGAAGATCGGTGGGAGTTTCGTTTCTTATAAGTCCAAAGAAGCGGAACAGGAGCTGGAAAAAGCAAAGAATGCGATCTTCCTTCTCGGTGGTAAGACAGAAGAGTACAAAAGCTTCGATTTACCAGGGACGGATATCAGCCGAACGCTCGTGAAAATTCAGAAGGTAAACGGTTGCCCCAAAAAATATCCCAGAAAATCCGGAACAGCGTCTAAATCACCGCTGTGATTTGATGTTTCACGTGAAACATCAAATCAGGTCTCCGTGACGATCCAGTGAAAGGTTTCGCCACGGAGACTTTATTCAAGTTTCGTGGTTATATATTTTAAAAATGAAAATGTTTCACGTGAAACATTTTTTGGTTGAAGATTAAGGGAGTATGGTATAGAATAGATTTATCACCACCTAGGGGGTGTTTACATGGATAAGAAAAAAATTGGAATTGCCATTACCGTGTCTCTGACTGCCCTGACGACAGTTGTTCTGAGTGTTATTGCGGCGGTTAATAAGGGAATTGAAAAATTTGCAACTTCGAAGGGTTTGCTTGATTCCAGAAATAAGAAAATCTATCATTGGAGATTCGGAGATATCAGTTATAGTGTGACAGGAGAAGGACGGCCGGTTCTTCTTATACATAACCTGGACACATGCAGTTCTTCTGTCGAATGGTCGGAAATTATCCCGGTTTTATCCCGGACGAACACGGTCTATGCGATCGATTTGCTTGGCTGTGGTCTTTCTGAGCGTCCATCTATCACTTACACCAGCTATATGTATACGCAGCTGGTCAATGATTTTATCCAGGATATTGTAAAAAGACCTGCCAGTGTGATTGCGACCGGTAAATCCGCGGCTTTTGTCTTGGAGGCCTGCTGTATCAATCAGGATAAGTTTGGTGATCTGATTCTAATCAATCCGGATAGCATCAAAAATTTCAGAAAGATGCCGACCAGTAGGACGAAGACGGCAGTCCTTCTGTTAAAATCCAGAGTGATCGGAACGCTCATCTATAATATCATGATGAGAAAAAATAATATAGAGAAAAAATTTGAAGAGAAGTATTTTTACGATGACGATAATATTTCTGAGGCATACGTCGATTACTACTTTGAGT
>JAJQCB010000246.1:0-1241 GCA_021203005.1 Clostridiales bacterium
ACATCGGTGTCTGGTATATGGAAAAATCAGGTCGCCGTGAATAATTCAGGTTTGTGGAAAAAATTCGCTGTGGGCTCTTTTTATATCATGTGCAAATGCAGCACATGATCGCATTTCGCCGCTCGTCGATCGTGCAAGACACTTTCTCTTGTTACCAGGGTGGTTGACAGGGCTAACTTCAGATGAGGATCCCGTTCTGCCTGGGTTCGCTGTATAAGCCTTTGGACGCTCAGGGCGCCGAGCTCCTTTTTGGGCACATTCATGGTGGAAAGCGCCGGGGTCATGATATCACAGAGTGGCATGTCGTCGAAGCCAATGATGGAGATGTCCTCAGGAATCCGGTATCCGTGTGCCTGAAATGCTTTCATCGCGGCCGCTGCGATGATGTCGTTGTCCGCGAAATAGGCTTCTGCCAGTTCCGGTTTTCCCTCCAGAATCCGCATCATATCCTGAAATCCTTCCTGCGAGGTGGGGGAGATTTCGTGGATAATGGCCGTTTCATCCGACAGGCCGTTTGCCCGCAGTGCGTCCCGGAAGCCGCTGGCTCGCTCATTGAAGTTTCCGCAGATCACACTGGAATGGAGATATCCGATCCGGCGGTGGCCGCAGCGGGCGAGATAGTCCGTCGCCTGATAAGCACCCTGTGTATTGTTGATCAGGACACAGTCAAAATCTATGTTATCATAGTAGCAGTCCAGAACCACGATGGGCACGGAAAAATCCCGGAACCAGTTAAAGTCGGAGGGGGACATCTCAGTTGCCAGAAGCAGGATGCCGATACAGTTTATGCTTTTCAGCGCTTCCACCTGCTCCCGTATGCTTCCGGGTTCATGGATGTATGACATGTGCAGAGCGCAGTGCTGGCGGGAACTTTCCTGGGTAATGCCTTCGGTCAGTTCGGAAAAGAACGGTGTGTTGGCGATAATCTGCTCATGTTTTTTGTAGGTGACAAACTGGATGACGGGCGATTCCGCAGTGTTCTTGTCGGCTTTTTTGTAGGAATAGCCGTACTGAGCTGCTGCTTTGTAGACAAGTTCCCTGGTGGCGTCGCTGATGCCGGGTTTGTTGTTAAAAACCATGGATACTGTCGCGGGTGACACGCCCAGGATTGCAGCCAGGTCTTTTGCTGAGATGGACATTCTGAATAAAACCTCCTTGGAGCGATACGCTGCTCGTTCGCAATAATCTAAATTATTTCTATCATATCGTTAAAAATTAAATTAGTCAAATTATATCTTAGA
>JAJQCB010000246.1:1251-7911 GCA_021203005.1 Clostridiales bacterium
GATTAATGAGAAAATATTTATGAAAAAGGTTTGACTGTTTAGAGAAAAATATCTTCGGAAAGTGAAGATTAGATATTGACATGAAAAACATAATTTAATAAAATATGCTTAATAATACTGAATTAATTGAATTTTGACATTAAAACCAATTAAGGCATATATGTAATTAGCAAGAGAAGACAGGAGGGTTTTACAAGGTGAAGAAAGTAAAAATCGGGTTTGTGCCTACAAGGAGGAGCATTTTCAGCGCTCCGGATGCGATCAAATATGCCAATCTGACCAGAAAAAAACTGACAGAGCTTGGCGTTGAGTTTGTGGACATTACGGACATCAACGACGAGGGGCTGTTTTATGACGAGGCGGACCGTGAAGCGATTCAGGCGAAGTTTCGCGCGGCCGGTGTGAAAGGTATTTTCTTCCCGCACTGTAACTTCGGCACGGAGTATGTCTGCGCCCGGCTTGCAAAGGATATGGGCTTGCCGGTGCTATTGTGGGGACCGCGGGATGAGCGGCCGGAGGAAGACGGTGTACGTCTCCGTGACAGCCAGTGCGGTTTGTTCGCGACGGGCAAAGTGCTGCGCCGCTTCCGGGTGCCGTTTACTTATATGACGAATTGCAGGCTGGAGGATGCGGAATTTATGAGAGGCCTGTTTAACTTCCTGGCAGTCTGCAACGTGGTGGATGTGTTCCGCCACACCAGAATCCTGCAGATTGGGCCGCGCCCGTTTGATTTCTGGTCTACCATGTGCAACGAGGGAGAACTGCTGGAGAAGTTTAATATTCAGCTTTCCCCGGTTCCACTCTCAGAACTCACGTCCATGATGAAAACCGTTCGCAAAGATTGCGCGGATGAGGTGCAGGCAGTGGTAGATTACTGTACTTCTAATATGAACATCTGCGTGAAACCGGAGGAGCTTACGACGATTGCGGCGCTGAAAGTCGCGATGAAAAAACTGGCGGAGAAGTACAGCTGCAATGCCGGTGCAATCCAGTGCTGGAACGCGCTGCAGACGGAGATCGGCATCATGCCCTGTGCGGCAAATTCCCTGTTAAATGAGGAAGGGTTCCCGGTAGTCTGCGAGACCGATATCCACGGTGCCATCACAGCTCTGCTTGTGGAGGCGGCCAGCTTAAATGAGACGAGAAGCTTCTTTGCTGACTGGACGGTTCGCCATCCGGACAATGAGAACGGCGAACTTCTGCAGCACTGCGGGCCATGGCCGATTTCCGTGGCACAGGAGAAGCCGACGATCGGTTATCCTCTGGCATTTGATCACCCTGGCGCGGTGGAAGCCCAGGCAAAGTTCGGCGATGTGACGCTGGCCCGGTTTGACGGGGACAACGGCGAATACTCCATGCTGCTCGGCAACGCAAAGGGAATAGAGGGACCTTACACCAAGGGTACTTATCTCTGGGTGGAAGTGCAGAACTTAAAGCGCCTGGAGGCGAAGCTGGTGGAGGGACCTTACATCCATCACTGTGTCGGCATTCATGAAAATGTTGTCCCGGTACTCTACGAGGCATGTAAATATATAGGGGTAACTCCGGATCTCTACGATCCGATTGAGGAAGATGTAAAAGCATATTTGAGAGGTGAATGATGATGTATACGAACAAGGAACTGGCAAAACTGGCCTATAAGCTGAGAAAAGATACGCTGGACATTATCATGGCCGGCAAGGCAGGGCATATCGGCGGCGATATGAGCGAGATGGATATTCTGGTCCAGCTCTACTTTAAACACATGAATATCTCCCCGGAGAACGCGGATGATGAGGACAGAGACCGTTTTGTCCTCAGTAAGGGACATTCCATGGAGGCATACTATGCCGTCCTCGCGGAAAAAGGATTTTTCCCGTTGGAGGAGGTTTTGGAGAAGTTTTCTAAATTCAATACTAAATTTATCGGACATCCCAACAATAAGCTGCCGGGTATCGAGATGAACTCCGGTTCCCTGGGACATGGCCTGCCGGTTTCCATCGGCATGGCGCTCGCGGGAAAGATGAATCATAAAAATTACCGCATCTATACCGTTATGGGCGACGGCGAACTGGCGGAGGGTTCCGTCTGGGAAGGAGCCATGGCCGGCGGACATTATAAGCTGGATAACCTCTGTGCGGTGGTGGACCGCAATCGTTTGCAGATCTCCGGTTCTACAGAAGATGTGATGAGCCAGGACGACCAGGCGACCAGATGGAGCGCATTCGGGTGGAATGTCATCGAGGTGAACGGAAACGATATGGACGAGCTGGATGCGGCATTTGACAAAGCGGCGGCGGCAAAGGGCTGTCCCACGGTCATCATCGCCAACACCACGAAAGGATGCGGCGCGTCTGTGATGGAGAACAAGGCGGGATGGCATCACAAAGTGCCGACCGCGGAAGAGTATGCGGAAATCGTGGAAGAACTGAAGGAGAGAGAGGAGGCTATCTGATCATGGCGAAAATTGCGAATAAACAGGTGATATGTGATGTGCTGATGGAGCATGCAAAGGAGGATAAGGACATTGTGGTCCTCTGCAGCGATTCCAGAGGAAGCGGGTCTATGACTCCGTTTGCGAATGAGTATCCGGAGCAGTTTGTTGAGACCGGTATTGCAGAACAGAATCTGGTGAGCATCTCCGCGGGTCTGGCAAAATGCGGGAAAAAACCTTTTGCGGTATCCCCGGCAAGCTTCCTTTCCACCAGAAGCTATGAGCAGGCAAAAGTAGACTGCGCTTATTCCAATACCAATGTAACCCTTGTCGGCATCAGCGGCGGAGTAAGCTACGGAGCGCTCGGTATGAGCCATCACTCCGCTCAGGATATCGCTGCCATGTCAGCGATCCCGAACATGCGCGTTTATTTGCCCAGCGACCGTTTCCAGACAGGGAAGCTGATCGAGGCGCTGCTTCAGGATCAGAAACCGGCTTACCTGCGCGTGGGGAGAAACGCAGTGGATGATGTTTACACAGAGAACAATGTTCTCTTTGAGATGGATAAGGCAACCGTGGTTGCGGAGGGAACCGATGTGCTGATCGTAGCCTGCGGCGAGATGGTGGGTCCTGCAAAAGCAGCGGCGGAGCTCCTGAAAGAAGATGGTATCTCCGCAGGCGTGCTGGATATGTATTGTGTGAAGCCTCTCGACGAAAAAGGACTGGTAGAACAGGCGTCTAAGGTAAAAGCAGTGATCACCGTGGAAGAGCACGCGCCTTACGGCGGACTCGGTTCTATGGTCTGCCAGGTCATCTGCAGAGACTGCCCCAAAAAAGTCGCCGTCATGGCGCTTCCCGATGAACCCGCCGTGTCCGGCACATCGAAGGAAGTGTTTGCGTACTACGGACTCAGTGCGGAGGGAATTTCGGCAAAGGCGAAGGAACTGCTAAATTTATAAACTATGGCGGTTGTTACTATCAGAGCACTGTCTGGGCGCGGAACGAGCGTTCTCGCTGAGACTGTGGCATTCGACAGTTTTTCCCGATATACGACGATAAAGGAATTTTTCAAAGAAAATAAAGGAGAATGCAGATGAGACAGTATGAGATGTTTGAATTGAAATTTCGGGGCACGGCACCCGCTGGATCTCAGGCGTCTGTCAATCTGGAAGCTGTATTTGCGGCTGAAGAGGAGACTGTGCGGGTGAAAGGATTTTATGCCGGCGATGGGACATATATTGTCCGTTTTTATCCGAAAAAGGTGGGGCATTATACCTGGAAGGTAACCGGTGCGGTGGAAGCCGCGGGCGAGGAAAACTGTGATGCGGCAGTATATCCGGGCATGGTGAAAGCGGAGGATACACATTTTGTATATGAGAACGGGGAACCATATTATCCGTTTGGTACGACCATTTACGCTCTGGCTCATCAGAGCCGGGAATTGATTGAACAGACCTTTGGTTCGCTGGAAACGGCGCCGTTTAACAAGGTTCGGCACTGTGTTTTTCCCAAGCATTATGCATACAATCATAATGAACCGGATTTTTATCCTTTTGAGAAGAAGGAGGATGGCAGCTGGGATGTACATCGGCCGTGCTATGCTTACTGGGATCACATGGAGGGGATTATTCATCAACTGGGGAAGATGGGAATTGAGTCTGACCTGATTCTTTTTCATCCATATGACAGATGGGGATTTTCTACGATGAGCATGGAGGATAATCTGGTATATCTGGACTATGTCCTGCGCAGATTGTCTGCTATCCCGTATATCTGGTGGAGCCTGGCTAATGAATATGATGTAGTGTTTGCCCGCTCGATGGAGGACTGGTATGCGATAGAAGATTTTGTCGCGGAAAATGACCCGTACCATCATCTGCTCAGCAACCACAACTGTATGAAATTTTATGATTTTTCCAGGCCGAATATCACCCATTGCTGTATCCAGACGTCCGCGATGTATATGACGGGGCATATGATGGAACGGTTTGGGAAGCCGGTTGTTTTTGATGAGTGCGAGTATGAGGGAGACATTGAATTTAACTGGGGAAATATCTCGGCTTTTGAGATGGTAAACCGGTTTTGGAAAGCTTATACGTCCGGCGGATTCGCGACACATGGTGAGACCTATTATTCGGAGGATGAGATTCTCTGGTGGGCGAGGGGCGGCGTTTTAAAAGGAGAGAGCCCGCAAAGGATCGTATTCTTAAGAGAAATCATTTCAGAACTGCCGGGATTCTTGAAGCCATGGCAGGAGCCGATATACGAAGACCATGAAAATGAGCCTCCAGGAGCCAGTGTGGAGCGGTTTATGGGAATTAAAAAATCTCTGACAGAGGAAGAACGGGTCAATCTGGAATGGAAGGACGGGCAGTTCGGGGGGCATATCGGTGATGACGTGTTTCTGAAATATCTCGGAAACCAGTGTTGCAGCGTCTCCGCGATTCGTCTGCCGGAAGACCACGCTTATAAAGTGGAAGTCATTGATTGTGGGAAATGACGCGGACGACGGTTTATGAGGAAATCAGCGGTAAGGCCAATCTGAAGCTTCCGGGAAAAACAGGCATGGCGGTTCTGGCGATAAAGGTGCGATGAACTACGTCAGATGCGGATAAGCAACGGAAAGGTCAAAGGATATATTTTATATCTTATCGGCGGATTTTTGCGGAGGTAGCCAATAATGAGAAAAACATATGTAATCGGAATCGACCAAAGCACTCAGGGCACAAAAGCCCTCCTGTTTGACCGGGACGGAAAACTTCTTGCCCGCAATGACATTCCGCACGCACAGATTGTCAATGATTTCGGCTGGGTATCCCATGATTTAAACGAAATTTATAATAATGTTCTGGCGGTAACGAAAAACCTGCTGAAACAGGCTGATGTTTCGCCGGCTAAGGTTGCCTGCGTCGACATCAGCAATCAGAGAGAGACTACCTGTATGTGGAAAAAAAGCACAGGAGAACCTTTGGACTATGCGGTAGTCTGGCAATGCAGTAGGGCTAAGGATGTGGAGGAAAGAGTATCGGCTTTGGGGCGCACGGATGAAATCAGATTTAAAACAGGTATTCCCCTGTCGGCCTATTATTCCGCCTGCAAGATGGCATGGCTTCTTGAGAACCATCCGGAGGCCGCAGCGGATGTGAATGATATCTGTCTGGGAACAATGGATGCCTGGCTTGTGTTTAAATTGACGGAAGATCATGCGTTCCGGACGGATTATTCCAATGCGTCCCGGACGCAGTTGTTTAATATCCATACACTGGAGTGGGATAAAGAATTATGTGAACTCTTTGGAGTGCCGGTACAGATGCTGCCGGAGGTTACGGATTCTGACAGTGTCTTCGGCTATACGACGATGGAAGGGCTTTTCCCGGAGGCCGTCCCTATTTGCGGCGTGCTGGGGGATTCCCACGGTGCACTCTTCGGGCAGGGCTGTCACGAGGCAGGTATGGTGAAAGCAACCTATGGAACCGGATCGTCCGTGATGATGAATATCGGGGATGCGCCGGTCTTAAGCGAGAACGGAATGGCGACGTCCCTCGCCTGGAAGCGGAACGGCAAGGCAGAGTATGTGCTGGAAGGAAATCTGAATTATACCGGTGCCGTGATCACCTGGCTTAAGGATGATCTTGGGCTGATTTCTTCTGCGGGGGAGACCGATGCAGTGGCGCGGTCTGCCAATCCTGCCGACCGCACTTATCTGGTGCCGGCTTTTACCGGATTGGGCGCACCCTATTGGGATTCTGAGGCGCTGGCCATGTTTTACGGTATGAGCAGAACCACACGGCGGGCAGAGCTCGTGAAAGCCGGTCTGGAGAGTATCGCATACCAGATCACGGATCTGATCCGTGCGATGGAAGAGGATACCGGTATTAATATAGAAGAAATGCGTGTGGACGGCGGGCCGACGAAGAATGCTTATCTGATGCAGTTCCAGAGTGATCTTTTGCAAAAGCGGATTTCTATTCCGGAACATGAGGAGCTGTCCGGCATCGGCGCGGCTTATATGGCGGGAATCAGTTGCGGGCTTTATGAAGAAAAGGCGCTGTTTGACGGGATAAAGCGCTCCGGATTTGTCCCTCAAATGGCTCCGGCGGTTCGCGGGGAAAAATACCGGGGGTGGAAAATGGCGGTAGAACGTGTGCTGCAGAAATAGATGAAATGGTATTTAATGTTAAATTGAAAAATTAAATTGTTAATTTTGAACAAAAATGAAAAAATGGCGGTATTCGGTTGACATATAC
>JAJQCB010000208.1 GCA_021203005.1 Clostridiales bacterium
ATGAGCAAGCGGGTTCTGTCAACCTCAACCACCCTTTTTACAGGACTTTTCTTGTTACTATTCACAGTCCTCCACTTCAGTCGGCAACAATAATAACAAGAAATTTATGAAAACAAAAAATAGTTCCTGCAATCCGCTTTCTCATCTGATAGAATACATTTGTTGTGAGTCTAAAGGTTTTTACGGCTTAGTAAACGCTAAGGAGGTGCAGTCATGGCAAAGTGCAGCGTGTGCGGAAAAAGTGTTCATTTCGGAAAGAAAGTGAGCCATTCTCATAGAAGATCAAGCAAAATGTGGAAGCCGAACCTGAAAAAGGTGAGATGCGTTGTGAATGGTACACCGAAAAGGATGTATGTATGTACTCAGTGCCTGAAAGGCAACAAAGTAGAGAGAGCTTAGTAATTAAGCAGAATCTTTCCCAGGAAAGCAAAAGACTCGCGCAGGCGGGTCTTTTTTTCATTTTAATAACGAATTCCCAATCAATATCATGCAAAGCGAAACCGCTGCCGCCGTTGACACTTCAATCACTGAACAGCCAGTAGCCGGTCAGAAGCATGGCTCCTGCCAGCAGCACGCCCACAAAATTATTCGGGACAAATATCATAAACAGCATTCCCACAGCAAACCAGAACATGATAAATCCCAGCAGCTGTCTGAATTCATGGTTTTTCATAAAAAATCCCCTTTCCCTACAGTATATGTGAGAAAGAGGATTTTTGTTCAAAATTAAGTATCGAGTTTCGACATATCTGCTCTCTGGGCTGCTCCGCACATCTTAAAACATAGCGTCAGGCTTCGTCCTCAAGATTTAACTTTTCCTTTAAATCCTTTGCCGCTTCCTCCCTGGCCTCCGCGCGGGCCGCCGCTTCCTCCGGATGCTTTTTTTCATCCATCTTCTTCATAAACTTATTGACAAAATCCGGAATCATATCCAGAATTTTGGAAATATTATCCTGACTTTTCACGGAAACCATGCGGGTCATGCCGTCCTTGATCACCAGAACCGCGTTCGGAGAAATCTTTCCGCCGACACCGCCGCCGCTGTTTTTCTTTTTCTCACCGATGAAAGCACCCGCTCCCATGCCAAAGGAGACATCCACCAGAGGAAGCAATATCGTATCCTCAATGTAGATCGGCTCTCCCACCACCGTTTTGGAAGATACGAATCCATCCATTCCCTTCATCAGAGAATCCACCGTCTTCTGAAAGGTACCGTTTGTACCATTGCCGTTATTCTCCGCCATAATGAAAACCTCCTGTCCTTTCGTTCCCGCTTAGGAAAAATCACAAATCACCGGGCTAAATTCATCCGACATCTGATAAAGTGCCGGTCCTGTTTATTGTATTCAGGCAGCGCTCCTCGCCGCCCCGATAAACACTCTGACATTCTTCTGCCTGATCCAGCGGATCAAAAGCATCACAAGATGAAAAAGCATCATATGCCCTTTTACGTAAAAGCCGCCGCTGATATAGGTCTGTTCTGTCTCAAAATCAGGCGAAATGTGCAGGTCCGTCTGGTAAAGAAGAGGAATCATCGCCAGACCACCCACAATCTGTCCCGTCGCGGCCGGATCTGAAAAACCAAATTTCAGAGTTCCGCTCACCTGACGGGGGCGGATCCGGAACAGAAAAATCTGAAGCCCCGGCCAGATTGCATCCGGAATATCATACTCCAGAGCCCGCCCGCCTGTGCGGACCACGGTTCCTAAAATGCCCACCGCCTTTTGGAACGGACCTTTTTCCGGTTCCGGCTCCTGATCATCTTCAGGATGCTTTTTTTTCTTTTTTCGTTTTGCCGCTTTTTTCTCTTTTTTTTCTTTTCTCTTCCGGCGTTTCTCCTGATCCAGAAAATCAAACCGGAAAAAGAGTATGTTCAGAAGCAATTCTGCTTTTTCCCCGTAGTAAAAGCGAAAACGAACCAGGCGAAACAGCCAATGCACCCTCACACTGTATCTCTTCTGATCTATATCGGCGTCAACTTCATAGGATACCGGCAGAAAAAGGAGCGCGGCAAGCAAGGCCAGCACAACCAGAACCACAATCCCTATGATTTTAAATACTGATAAGACAATAACCATGCTTTGTATCCTCTGGTCTGCAGCCGTCCGCAGCTTTTAAAAACCTTCTGCTGTTACCATTGGCTCATTTCATGAAGATATCTACGGATTGTTTTGTAAAAACCGATTACACCATCCGCATCTTCATAAACGCTTCCACATCTGCCTTTCCGCATTCCTGAAAAGCGCCGCCTATGATCTTCTCCGCCAGAGAAAATGCCTCGCTCCGGGTGGCGGCCATGCCGACAACCCGCAGACTCTCACAGGGATAATCCTTCTGAAGCAAAAACAGACTGGGAATGATCTCCAGAACCGCATGCTCACTCTGCGGAAGGACGAGCAGAAAGACACCCGGGTGCGCCAGGCCGTTGGAAATCCGGTATTGCAGCGTCTTAGCTCTGCCGCGGCATTTCTTCCCGATAAACATGTGATCATCCCAAATCATCTCTCGCCCTCATAGTTTTATATAGTATGTTCCGTATTGCGGCAAAGTATTCAAAAGTATTTTTTGCTTCCCCAGAGATTGCTTCTCTTCAGATCCTGATACTCGCGGTACGCCTTCTCCAGAATCTGCTTCTCATTGGAAAACTTCAGCAGATGATACGCCTCATGGTACTTATAATATCCGGAGTCCACAAAATATTCCTCTCTCTGCGGCTTGCTGTAATAGCTGTCAGCCATCATAAGATACCAGTGTACCTGCTTATTCACCGTGTCCTCCGGCACAGAAAATGAATACTCACTCATCCCGATGTATTTGATGATCGCGGCGTCTGCGCCGGTCTCCTCTTTTACCTCTCTTGCGGCAGTATCTTTATACCCCTCACCGGGCTCCACCGTCCCTTTCGGAAGAACCCATCCTTCGTATTTGTTGCGATAATTCTTGTACAACAGCAGAATCTTTCCACGGAATATAACCACACCACCACAGCTGGTTGCTTCAATCATTGCACTCCCTCCTGATGTGGTCTTCACGCACTGCCCCTTCCACATCCCACATGGAGGAGCAACGCCTCAAACTATTCCCAGTATACGCTTTTCCCAAAAAACATGCAAGATAAAATGAATGCTTCCCGGCGCATTCCTGCGCCTGGCCCGGTCGTTACAGCGGCAAATTCCCAGACAGCTTGTTTTCTACCGGTCTGCCAGATCAAGCTGCATCGGTTCCAGATAGGGAACCATCAGTCCGCCGTGCATGGAAAAGAAAAACCTCTCGTCCAGTTCCTCCCTGCGGAAGCTTTTCCGCCCGCCGGAAACTCCTCTCTCCCAGAAGCTCTTAAGCTCCTGATATCTCAGATAATAAAACTCATCGCGGTGCGCGAAAAAAATAATCAGGAAAGCCACTCCGCCCTGACGCTCAAAATCGCGCATAAAATTCACCTGATGTTCATGGATGTTCTGCAGAGGGAACGTGTCCGTCTGACACTCTTTCGCATCAAAGCAGACCGGTATCCCCTGCACTGCGCCGATATAGTCCACCGTGCTTTTCTGATCAAAATACGCCAGCGTGATATGGCGGCTCTCCTTGTCGATCTGAATCGGCGTGATCGGCGTCGGAATCTTCTGAATCAGAGCCAGCCCATGCTCCAGATATTTTTCGTTTGTGCGGTTGATAAATTCCTCCAGCGTGGATCCCCTGAGGCCCCTCGAATTCCATGTCGCCATGCCTATAAAATCCCCCGATGCATCAGTTCTTCTGATTCATAGTACAGAATGTTTTCCTGAACGGATGTAAACATCCCATCCCTTAACTCTATCTTGTTGATACAGCAGTTCGGCTGCCGTATTTTCCAGAAGCCCTCCAGATCAATTCCGTTGATTCTGCTTAAAAAAGCACGGATCACCGTCCCGTGACAGAGCACCAGCACATTTTTCATCTCCGGATTGCGTTCCAGCGGCAAAAGTTCCCGTTCCATGAAATCATCAATGCGCGCGTAGACTTCGTCATAAGTCTCGCCGGTCTCATCGGCTATGTACAGAGCAGGATGTGAAAAACAGTTGACAATATTTTCATCATGATTTCTGAGTTCTTTCAGCTTCAGCCCCTCGTATTTTCCAAAGCACATCTCCCGGATACGCGGATCAATCCGGAACTCTGATTGCTTCTGAATGTCATCCTCCACAGCTTCTGCTGTTCCTTTATCCTTTTTCAGATTCTTCTCCGCAATAATCTCCGCGGTCCGTATCGCCCGGGTCAGAGGACTGGTGTAAATACGGTCAAAACAGATGCCGTCCCTCAGAAAACCGTCCGCGGAAAGCTTCGCCAGTTCGACTCCGAAATCCGTCAGTTCAATATCCGACGATCCCTGAATCTTCCCGTCTTTATTCCAGTAAGTCTCACCGTGTCTCATAATATAGATATACATAATTCTCCGTATCCGTTTCTTTTGTAGTTTATATTCATTCCGTGCCAGACAAATTGCAGAAAAATAATGTCATATGCCTTGCATTCGCCTGTCTCCCTATTCTCAAAATGATCATGAACAGTTCCCAGGACGATCAGGAACAGTTTTCAAGACGACTGCAGCCAGTTCTCCGCCCGGCGAAAATCCTCCGGGTCATCAGCCCTGATCACTCTCCCATCCGCCAGCTCGACGCGGCAGGCCTGGAGCAGCTGCCGCTTTATCCCCGTTTTTTCCCTGAGTTTCCGGTTCCCGGCGGGATCGCCGTACTTCGGATCGCCCAGAATAGGATGTCCGACAGAAGCCAGGTGCGCCCGGATCTGATGGGATTTTCCGGTGACCAGATGAATTTCCAGAAGCGTCGCGTTGCCAAAATGAGCCAGCGGCCGGTATGCCGTCTCAATCCGTGACTCCCCGGCATATGATAACTCAGAGGATACTCTCACCAGGTTATTTCTATGATCCTTCACCAGATAACCGCTCAGATGCTGCGGCTCCGTCATTTCGCCCCACACCAGCGCATGATAGTACTTTTTCACAGACCGGGATTTCAGCTGCGCTGCCATATCCTGCAGACCACGCATCGTCTTTCCGGCGAGAAGCAGCCCGGAGGTATTGCGGTCCAGCCGGTTGCAGATCGATGGATGAAAGGTGCGCAATTCCTCTTCCGTCAGCTGTCCGCTCTCCAGCAGATACATGAGAATACGGTCATTCGCGGAATCATCCCCCGCCCGGGCTTTCTGGGAAAGCAGACCGGCCGGTTTATCGATCACCAGAATATCATCGTCCTCATAAACCACTGCGATGCCCGCCTTAGCGGCGGCACGTTCAGGATTCCGATTATCATGTTTCTTCCCGACAGAATTAAGTGTGGAAAATTTTGAAAAAGTCTCGTCCGACAGAAATATTCTGACACAATCCTGCGCCTGTAAAAGTTCTTTCCCGGATGCCTTTTTCCCATTCAGCGTAATGTTTTTTTTCCGCAGCATTTTGTAGACAAAACTGCCCGGCGCCTGGTTCAGCACTTTGAACAGATATTTGTCCATACGCTGCCCGGCTTCCCTGGATGAAACCGTAAATTCTTTCATAATATGATAGTACCTCTTTTTTATTCCGGGATGAGAGTAACTATCTCCCTAAAATCTTCTATGTAATAATCCGCCAGCTTCCGCTTTTCTTCCCGCTGCCCGGCGGAATAGTCATCCTCCACAGCGCAGACGCGCATACCGGCGTTTTTCCCCGCGCAGATTCCCATGGGAATATCCTCAAAAACAAGGCAGCGCCCCGGCGCGGCATTCAGCTTTTCTGCCGTCACCAGGTAAACATCCGGCGCGGGCTTTCCTCTGCTGACATCGCAGACGGTAGTCACCGCATCAATCTGTGAAGCGATTCCGCGTGATGTCAGAAACGTATCCACCAGAAGCTGCGAATTGCTGGTAGCTATCCCCGTCTTTATCTTCCTCCGCCGCAATTCCGCGAGAAAATCCACGGCACCCGGCTTTAAGGGCACTTTTGTGCGGTATTTCTCAAGCGCCATGTCGTTCCACAACTGCTTAATCTCTTCCACCGACTCTTTCAGAGGAAAATGATCCACAAAAAACTGAGCGGTCTCCGTAAAGCCCAGTCCCTCAATCTCACGGTTTAAGGACTCCGGGAAATCTATCTTGTGTTCCCGGAAAAAATCCTGATCAATCTCCGACCAGACCCACATGGAGTCCGCCAGCGTGCCATCCAGGTCAAAAATAATGGCATCTATATCATTTACTATTGAAAAAAACCAATTTTTATCCATCTGTAATTTCACTCTATCATGTGCAAATACGGCACATGATCGCATTTCGCCTCTCACACTTATTTTAGCGCAACATTCACTGTCATCATTTGAAAACTATTGGCTCTATCCAATCCCGGTTTTCAGCTCTTTCACTTCCTCCTGCGTCAGCTCTCTGCATTCTCCCGGCTTCAGCGCCTCATCCAGAACCAGGCTTCCCATCGAGAGGCGTTTCAGGTAGAGCACCTCCGAACCTGCCGCATGAAACATCCGTTTCACCTGATGATATTTTCCCTCCGTGATGGTCACTTCCACCTCAGATTCTTTCCCGACGGAAAGAATCTTCAGTTTCGCCGGCGCGGTAAGCTTTTTCTCACCGATCTCAAGTCCCGCGGCAAATTGGCGTACCATCTCCATAGTCGCCGCTCCGGAAATTTTTGCAAAATACGTCTTCTCCACATGCTTACCCGGAGCCAGGAGATTATGACCCAGTGCGCCGTCGTCAGTGATGAGCAAAAGTCCCTCTGTGTCCTTGTCGAGCCGCCCCACCGGCGCAAGATCCCTGTGCCGCTCTTTGGGCAAAAAATCCATCACGGTCTGATTTTCCGCATCTGTTGTCGCCGTCACACATCCCGCCGGTTTATACAGCATAAAATACTGAAACTGTTCGTACCGCAGCGCCCGCCCATCCATATACAATGTCTCAATTTCCGGATCAAATTTCTCCGCGCCGCTCTTCACCCGGCGGTCATCGAGAAAAATGCGTCCGTCACGAATCAGCTTTTTCGACTCTGACCGGGCTGCAGCCTGCAGCTGGGATAGAGCCTTATCCACACGAAGCAGCATAAGATATTCCCCTGATCCTTTCAAATTATGTCAGCGCTGTATCAACCTTTAGCTCCAAAATGTACCGTATACAAAAGATCCTGTTATACGACACAACACAGCGCTGTATCAGCTTCCGGGATCTGAGTACACCGCCAGAATCTGCGACCCGCGGACCGCTTCCAGATATGGGTAAGGATCCACTGCCGTATCCTCTCCCTTTTCATCCGGAACATAAATCCCCACATGCAGATGCGTCACAAACTGTCCGACCGTCCCCTCATCGCCGTAGCCGCTGTCCCCGGCAAACCCCAGAAACTCCCCGGCCAGAACTTCCTCTCCCTCAGAAAGCCCGTCAGCATAGGATTCCAGATGCGCATAATAGTAATAAACACCGCTGTCAGAACGGATGCCGATCCGATAACCGCCCAGTGTAAGCCAGCCAATCTGCTCTACCACGCCATCCGTCATGCTGACCACCGGATATATACCCCGCCGGTCCGCTGATGTGATAATGTCACACCCCTCATGACTTCGCTCTCCGCCATAGCTTCGCTCCGCCATCCAGGTGTCCGTAAAATCAAAGGTCAGGCCGCTCTCCTCACAGAAAGCGAGCGGAAAGTACTCGATTTCCCGCCTGATTATCTGTTCCGTTATCTGCAGTCCGCCGCCATCACTCAAAGACGATGCGTACCGGCAAATCTGAGATATCATAATCCAGTCAAGGACAACAATCACCAACAGGCTGAGCAGATAAAAACGACAGGATTTCCATCTATTTTTCATATCTTTTCCATAAAAACTGAATTAT
>JAJQCB010000144.1 GCA_021203005.1 Clostridiales bacterium
CTACTTTTTCTACCGGTTTCGGGTGCGGCGGCGTACGCTTCGTGTTCACTGTGCGTCCCATACAAAATCCCTTCCCGTTTATAATTTACACAATTACTAACAACAACAGCACCAGGAAGATCGCCACGATGACGATATAGAAAATCAGTCCCGCGATGGCGCCTTTCCTGCAGACCTTACGGTTGCGCAGATACAGATGTTTCCGGAATGCAACAGCCAGTATCGCTCCGAGTATCGGGATAAAGAAGGATAATACTCCGTACAGAATATTCCCCGTATCATGGACGGGCGCTTTCAGGAATTCCTGCTCTGCCTTGTCCAGCTCCACCTGATGCGAACCGCTGTCTAAGCCCGCACCGGATTTGGAGATCGTGATGGCCTTGATCGGCTCTCCCTTCTCACGGATTGCCTTATACTCCTCGATCTCCTTCTTATTGCCCCAGACCCAGTGATCGTGACCGATGTTGACAAACTCCGGCTGGTCTTCACTATAGTCATGAACGGACGGATCGTAAATATACTGTACCTTGTTCTTCTCCAGCTGCGGATCCGGAATCGGAATCGCAGAGATCAGGGAGTGGGTGTAAGGATGCAGCGGAAAATCAAACAACTCCTCCGCGTCGGCAACCTCAACGATATTTCCCTTGTAGATAACGCCGATTCTGTCCGAGATAAATCGTACGATAGACAGGTCGTGTGCGATAAACAGGTATGTGGTTCCTTTCTCTCTCTGGAACTTTTTCAGCAGGTTTAAGACCTGGGCACGGATGGAAACGTCCAGAGCAGAAATCGGCTCATCCGCCACAACCAGCTCCGGCTCCATAACCATCGCCCTGGCCAGGCCGATTCTCTGCCGCTGTCCTCCCGAAAACTCATGGGGATAACGGGTCAGGTGCTCCGGCAGAAGTCCTACCTCATTGATCATGTCCTCTACTTTCCGCTCCCTGTCTTTGTCGTCCTCATAGAGATGAAAGTTATAAAGGCCCTCAGATACGATATAATCCACCGTGGCACGTTCGTTTAAGGATGCCGCCGGATCCTGAAAGACCATCTGAATGTTACGGATCACCTCACGATCCAGTGCGCGGGAAATTTTCCCGGAAATACGGGTTCCCTTGTACTGAATCTCACCGGCGGACAGAGGGTTTACCCGGATTACGGCGCGTCCGATGGTCGTCTTGCCGGAACCGGACTCGCCCACCAGGGAAAAGGTCTCCCCCTTGTAGATATCAAAAGACGCGTTTTTTACCGCTTTCACCGCGGAATCGCCTTTTCCGAAAGTAATATCGATATTTTTCACTGACAGTAAGATTTCCCTGCCATTCTCATCGATGGGGCCGTGCTCCGGCAGAACGCCGGACGAACCCGATATTTTCTTTTTATTTTGTTCGTTTGATGTCGGCACGTTCAAATCTCCTGTATGTTAAATGCGTGAGTGAGTTTCTCATGAATGTCGCGAATGCCCTCCGGCTTCTCCGTCTTCGGCGCATTCTCCTCCAGCAGCCAGGTCTTCGCGTAATGCGTATCGGAAACCTTAAACATCGGAGGCTCCAGCAACGTATCAATTTTCATGCAGTACGGATTCCGCGGTGCAAAAGCGTCTCCCTTAATCTCGTTGTACAGGGAGGGCGGCGTTCCGGTGATGGAATACAGCTTTGTGTTCTTCTGCGCCAGCTGCGGCAGCGAGGAAAGCAACGCCCAGGTGTATGGATGACGGGGATCATAGAAGACATCCTCCACCGTTCCCAATTCCACGATCTGTCCTGCGTAAATCACAGCCACACGGTCCGCGATATTGGCTACCACGCCCAGATCATGCGTGATAAATACCGTCGTATAATTGAACTCTTTCTGCAGATCCTTGATCAGCTGCAGAATCTGCGCCTGAATGGTCACATCCAGAGCAGTCGTCGGCTCATCGCAGATCAGAATCTTCGGCTGGCAGGAGAGCGCGATCGCGATAACAATACGCTGACGCATGCCTCCGGAATACTGGAACGGATAATCGTCAAACCGCGCCTCCGGGTGAGGGATACCCACCTTGTCCATCATCTCAATGGCACGCCGTCTTGCCTCCACCTCGGAACACTTCTGGTGCTTCATAATAATGGAAGTCATCTGCTTGCCAATCGTGATGATCGGATCCAGGGATGTCATCGGATCCTGGAATACCGTAGAAATCTTCCTTCCGCGGATCTGCCCCCAGTCCCTCTCATCCTGGACTTTCGCAAGGTTTAAGATGCAGGTGCCGTGGAGTTCCGTCTCCGTCTCACTGTCATAGGCCACGCGGAACGTCACTTCCTCGAACACTTTGGTCCGGACATCCCCATCGTTCAGATCCAGTCCCAGCTGCATAGCCTTTTTAAAGGCATCCACGATCGCGTGCGCCCGTTTTTTCCGCGTGCGCTTTGCCAGACGACCGACCGAGAGATGGATTTCCTTTGCAATCAGCAGATTCTGTTCTTTCATCTCCTCCGTGATCGGAGCCGCGATTTCTTTATTATATTGTGCCTGCAGCGCCGCTTTTTTCTCATTGTAAGCGGATAGCCAGGACGCATCCGGCGTCTGGGTCGGTTTCCCTTTTTCATCCGGCATCGTCTTTTCACGGTACTCGCTGTCCAGTTCGAGCATTTCCCGATAAGTCGCTGCTCCGAACTGCAGATTCGCATTCGCATTCAGCCGCTGCAGGGAATCCTCCATCAGCTTTCTGGCGTCATCCGTGATCGGTTCCACCTGCTTTACCAGATCAGGATCATTGAAAATAATGCGCCCGTTGCTGATAAATCCGTTGCTGTCCAGCATACCGGCAAATGTCTTGGTAAACACGGACTTTCCGGAACCGGACTCACCCACGATAGCGATGGACTCATTTTCATAGATATCCAGGGATACGTTACGGATCGCCGTAAAGATCCGGCCGCGTACCCGGAACTTTACTTCTAAATCTTTGATTGATAATATAACTTTTTTCTCTTCCATGGCAGCCCCCTACATATGTGTTCTCGGATCTGCGGCATCGCCCAGATTTTGTCCCACGACGTAGAGCACAATCGTGATAATAGATGCTACCGCCACCGGGCTCCAGAACTCAAACTGCCATCCCGGCGTCACCATGGCACTCTCCGCCTCGTAGATCAGACGGCCCAGGGACATATCCGACAGGCCCATGCCGATGTAGGAGAGGAATACCTCATAGGAAATATAGGACGGAAGCTCCGTCGCCAGCAGCGTAACGATGATGGACGTCATAAACGGCAGGATATTCTTCAGCGCAATCTTCACCGTGCCGGTTCCCAGACATTTCGATGCAAGGTTATACTCGCGGTCACGGATAATAATAACCTGTGTCCGGATAAAATACGCGATATAAAGCCAGCCGGTGATTGTCATAGCCAGAACCATCGTCCAGAAGCTTGCCGAAAACAACATAACCATGACAGCAATTAACAGGACATATGGAATGTTGCCGATGATATTATAAACCTCAGTCATAACCACATCCACTTTTTTGGAAAATCCCCAGACCGCTCCGACGACCACGCCAACCGTCATATTGATGGCCGCGCAGACGAACGCCAGTGAGATGGAAATCCGTGCACCATACCAGACCGCATCGAACGTGGACTGTCCGGCGGAACCGGTTCCCAGGATATAGTGGATGCTGAACCCGAACTGCTGGATCGCCGCTGAGGGGGACAGGTGCTTTGCCGTGGAGCTTAAGAGATTGCCAAACCGGTCATAGGAGAAAATTGCCGGATAAATGTAGGAAATCAACACAACCACGACGAGCAGCGCCAAAATGATAATATTAATCTTTTTCCGGAAGAAAACACGGAATACGGACCGCCAGTAGGAATACTTCGGCGCTGTAATTTTCTCAGAGTCCATCGTGTTAATGTCTACTTTGGAAAACAGCTCCTCCTTTGAAAGGCCCAGTTCATCTAAATTATAATCTTTCATAGAAACCTCCCCTTTCTAGCGGTTTTTCGACGAGAATGAAATCCGCGGATCAACCACAGACATCAGAACATCGCCGATGATGATGGATGCCACCGTCAGAATCGCGTAAAACATAGCCACGCCGACGATAACGCTGTTATCGTACTTATTGATCGCATCTGTCAGCAGGTTACCGGCACCGGGGACACTGTACACACGCTCCGTAATAATCGCTCCGATCAGTGTGCTCAAAACACTGTACGGTATATCGTGTATAATCGGAATCGACGCGTTCTTCAAAACATGCCCGGTAAAGATTTCCCGCTCTGACAGACCTCCGGACCTGGCGAACTTTACATAATCCGAGGTCATCTGGTCAATCATATATCGCCGCAGCCACTTCATCAGGTTCGCGATGGATGGCAGCGCAAGAGAAATAATCGGAAGGATATACATCAGTTTATTGGACGAATCCAGGTCAAAGGTTGTAGGTAATCCGATCTTTCCGCCGATTGCCTTAAACAGGAAAATGTAGGCCAGCGACGGCACCGCCAGAATGAAAATGATATAGACCGTTCCGATCTGATCCACCAGCTTGTCTTTCCGTCGTGCCATGGTGATGCCCAGCGGGATGCCCAGCCCATAGGATATGATTACAGCGATAATGCCGATCACAAAGGAATATCCCATCTTCGACATACCGTTTTTCACGGTCTGCACGCTGGTATAGTCATCCGTGTACCGCGCCTCCAGCGTAGTACTGCTGCTCATCGAACCGCTGACATAGGTCGCTGTGTGCAGGTTGTCCGCACTGCTCTCTGAAAGCCCGGTAGGATAGGTAATATTCGACTTTACATAGGAACCCTGGGATGCGGTCATCGTGGTAAATACATCCACTCCCGTGTTGACCACATAGGATGTCCCCAGTTGGATTGTCAGTATATTCTGATGAAAATAAGGGAACTGGTTGTCAAAATATATCAGATATTTATGCGTCGTCCCGTTTCCGATCAGAGCAGGAGAAAACTTCTCTCCGCCATACACCGGATCATACCAGGTAAAGGTAAGCCCCCGCTCCCCTTCGATATCTTCCACATTATTTACATTGTCAATGACAAAAATACTGCCAAAGTACGACAGCAGTCGTTTCCCCAGCGGAATATTCCGGTAAGCAAAAAGCTGCTGCGTGCCGCCGCTGGCCACTTTCTTCGTCCCCTGCAGCACAGCGTCCAGGCGAACCACCGTGTAGCCCTGCGACTCATAATATTCCGTAAACTGCGCCACATATTCACTGACCAGCTCGGAATCCTTGTCCTCCGTCCGGCCGATTGACACTGCCGACGCTCTCGTCTCCTCATCGATCTCGCCGCTGTCCGCCAGCTCCTGCATATAATCCGAATAAGGGACATAATCCAGATAACCGTACTCCTCCCACTTGGAATAGCGGTAGGTGACCTTTGAATTGTTTGTCATCTTAGTATACGTACCGTCTGACGCAAATACAAGAGTCCGATCCATCAATCCGTAGATCATGACCATGATGATGGCAACCACAACAGCGATGGAGACGATTCCCCGAATGATTCTTGATATTAAATATTTAGCCATAATTTATCTCACCCATAAGGTATGAGAAGAGAACGGAGGGATTTCCCCCGTTCTCTTCCACTCCATTGTCACTGTTTTCTTTTAGTAAATACCAAAGCACTTGGTCATATAGCCGTCATAATCCGGCAGGAAGCAATTCAGATACGTGTCGGGATCGCCGTAATCCGGAATCCATCCGGAAAGGTCAAACAGATCATAGTTCATCTCATAACCGTAGTCTGTGTAATATCCGGTATATAACCACTCATCTGTATCGGTGCACTCTACCAGGTTCACGATAACCAGGCCGTTCAGGGAAGCCTCAACGGACTGCTTGTAAGCATTCGCTCTGTTTGTGTAAGTCTCATTGCTGATCGGATACGGGAGATCCAGGTAAATCGGGTTGTCCTCATCAATCGTAAGGCCCTCTTCCGCAAGCTCTTCGATAGCCATCTCGAGATACTCCATTGCGTTATCCGCATTGTACCAGCCGTCATATCCGTCGCTGGAACCGATACCGTCGTTCGCATCCGGATCCCATGCGGTGATCGGAATACCGTCCGCATCAATCTGAGCCTGTACAATCTCGCCATAGTAAGTACCGGCCTCAAATGTAGTAGCCGTACCGTTGATATCGATCGTCACATCCTCTTCCAGCGATACAAAGTTACCCGGAACAATAGAATTTCTCAGGGATGTATACTTCAGATCCTCGCCGGTAGACTGCGCGTTATAGGAACCGCGGTCAAACGCAAAATCAGCTGCCAGACGGAAATTCTGGTTCTGTACTGCAATATTAGTCCGAGCCGCCTCTTCTTCAGTCTGAGAGGAAACTGCAGTAGTAGTATCATTGGTATTCGCAAACGCGTTGCGGTTCAGGTTCATAAAGCTCTGATAGGTAGTAGCGTCAGTATCTGTCGTATAAGCATACAGATCATAATTTCCGTCTTCCTTTGCCACTTCCACAGAGGAGGTATTCAGGCTTACGCAGTTATCCAGCGTGCCCGCAATGAAATCGTTGTACTTCTTCGTAGCGTCGGATCCGTCCTCATAAACCCATGTCAGAGTCTTGACATTGATCGCGTCCGCATTATAGTAGGACTCGTTCGCAGAGAAGACAATCTTGTTCGCCGCGGTGGCATTGGTCACCACGTAAGGACCGCAGTAAGCGATGTGGTCCGAATCCGTGCCGTAGGTGTAATCGGATGCGGAATTATCATACTCAGATCCGAATCCGCCGCCGCAGGACTCATAGTAATCCCGATCCAACGGTGCAAACACGCTGAAGCTCAGCATTGTCATAAAGTAAGAGCAGGGCTCTTCCAGTGTGTAAACCAGTGTGTAGTCATCCGTCGCTTCCACACCAACCTCAGAAATGTCTGTAACTTCTCCGTAAATATACTCTGTCGCATTGACAATCACGCCCTCAATCAGGTATTCCATACCGCCCTGCGCATCCATCAGGTGCTGCATACCTGCTACGAAATCGTCTGCAGTCAATTCGCCAAGCTCACGTCCCTGGGAATCTACCCACTGCACACCTTCACGAAGATGGAACGTATACGTCAGACCGTCATCAGAAACTTCCCAACTCTCAGCCAATGCCGGCTGCAGTTCATTCTCCGCATCATACTGTACCAGACCGTCTACGGTATTGCAGCTCGCGTCCAGATCTGTGGAAAGATAAGATGCAAACACATCCCAGGTCGCAGGATCCGCGTTGTACGGATAACCATAAGAATCTTTCAGGGTATATCCGTTCTCGGTCAGATAAGACTCTGCCCATTCCAGATAAGTGCCGGTACCTTTCAGCTCTCCCCACTTTTCCTTCATAGCAGCGATGTCCTCTGTGGTAATGATTTCCTCCGTCACCAGGGATGTGCCGTAACGATACGTGTCAAGACCCCAGAGAACGGAAGCGCTTGTATAGGGAGCCACTCTCGTCATGGAAGTATATCCGCCCTGTGTGTTCGTAGGAATCGTAATACCGGACTCCAGCAGATACGCCTCCGCCTGTGCCATCAGTGCCCATCTCTCAGAAGTTGACTCCGCCTCCAGGGAAGACAGATAAACCTCATAGAAATCACCGAGTGCGGCATCATAAATCTCAGCGGAAGTCTCATCATATCCGTCCGGGGCGCCCTCCGTCGTCTCAGCCGCTGCGGTATCATCCGTGGTCTCTGCTTCCGCCGAGGTATCGTCCGCAGTGTAATCAGAACTGCTGCTTCCGCCGCAGGCCGCCAGGCTCAATGCCATCGCGCCGACGAGAAGCAGGCTCACTACTCTCTTCTTCATGTCT
>JAJQCB010000045.1 GCA_021203005.1 Clostridiales bacterium
TTGACGCAATCTTGGTTTTCTGGTTTTCCATTGATATCTATAAAGCATAATGTTTTAAAGGTGTCAAAAGTATAATATTGGTCAAATGGTTTTTGGATTCTGGCTTTTATGATGTTGTATATGATTTCTTCAGGTTCAGAATATATACAGCAATACTTGATGTTTAATTTTTCATACCAATGCTGGTTGCTTAAGGGTGGATTATAGGATACTTTTTCTCTGTCGATCATTATGTGAGTATTTTTTTGAAGGGTCTCTGGCTCTGCTTCACGTATATATTTGATATATTTTCTTGGTGTATTATATCCCAAAAGGATATTCGTGCATTTGTGTGGCTCAAGGGTATTTAAATATGTGGATATGGTATGATGGTCGGTGCTTTTCTTAATATCTATGAGACGTTGCTCTTCTAAATCTGTGAGTATGAGGTATTCATAGTGTTTGTTACTCGCGATATCTATGCCAAGTGTTTTTGGTGTTTCTTTGTATGCGAGGGATTCAAGGTCTTTTTTGTGTTCTTCGGCGAAGGAACTGATAGTAGCTTTGATGGTTTTGATGTTGATGCTGTATTCGTCTCTCATGCTGGCGTATGTCTTTGTCGGCTCAATACTGTACTGATTGACAAGTTCATACCGCAGGCGGTTTGTGAGAGGGGAATGTTTTTTGAAGAATGAAAAGTGGTCCGATGTTACATGTCTGCAGTCTGGACAGCGGTAGCGCTGTATTTTCAAGGATATGTAGACTTGCTTATTTTCATATTTGATATCCTGCAGTTGTTTCAGGTATCCGCCATCGTGTACGTGCGGTTTGAGGCTGCCGCATTTTTCACATTTGAAGGGGCGTTCTTCTGCCTCAGCTTCGAATGTTATCATGGTATGATCTGCGCTTTCTATTGGTTCTCCTGTCCTGATTTCAGGGATATTAAGGTCATACATACTTTTCTACTCCCGTTTTCTGTCGTTATCTGCCTGATTGTTAGCAGGTATATTATGTCTTGATGCTTACTCAAATTATAACATAATTCTTATTCTATTTCTCAAAAACCACAAGTATTTTCCCAAAAACCACAAGTATTTTCCGTTTTTCCCGTTTTTTCCTCAAAAAACAGGGTCTGCCCGAAAAATCGCCTCTGGGGAAAAAATCTGACATTCTTTATGTGTAACAAAGATGACAGTCTGATTTGCGATAGGAGGCACACCTGTGAAAGAAAAATGGACACGGCCTGGATAAAAGGCATTTTTCGAACCTTGACAACTGAATATCGAATCTTCGGGTACGGAGTCATACCGGCAGAGCCCTGCGAAATGGATGCACCTGCATCCAGCGGGGATCCGGCATGATCCTTAAGATAATGATACTTCCGTAACTCGCGGCCGGCCATAATGAAGGCGGGGGGATGATTCCCATCGGGGGGATTCCCATGGTGCAGCCCGGTAAGCTGCCGCCCGAAGATTAGAAATACAAAAGAAAAGAAAGGAGAATTAACACGATGAAAAAAATCATTAACAGAAAGAAGTACGACACCGAAACTGCAGAGAGGATCGGTACATACCAGACCAGGGATGACAGACGCGATTTCAGCTGCGTCAGGGAGACGCTTTACCGGAAACGGACAGGCGAATATTTCCTTTATGGAGAAGGCGGGCCGAAAACCGAGTACGCCAGGCAGGTCGGACAGACCACATGGGCGGGCGGCTGTGAGATTATCCCTTACACCGAGGACGAAGCGAAGAAATGGTCGGAGAAACATCTGAGCGTTGACCGCTACGAAGAGGTCTTTGGGGAAGTGGCTGAATAAGCGGAACTGTACTTTCAATATGTATGAGAACAATATTGCACAACCAGGAGGTGCGGGCGGAGGAAAAGAGACATTATCCTCCGTCCGTAGGAAGTAGCGGTTGTCAGCGTATTGAAGAAAAACGACAGATAAAACATGGCAAAAAAAAGCATTATTAACATTTTATATTAACTACAAATTACAGGAGGGAAAAAATGAAACCAATTAATGAATATACAAATGAGACGATCCTCAGTGCAGAGTTGATAGCAGAGGTATTTGCAGAGAACGATAAAATGAAACGCGAAGAGTTATTGGCGCAGCTGGGGGCAAGAGCAAGGACATTGAGGTGTAAAACTGAATTTACCAATATGGTAAAGACATATCAGGCGGTAAAGAAAGAAGCTCAGGCGCAGGAGAGGTCATCACAGAAAAATCGGACGAATCTTCTGGACTGTCCTTTAGGGTGCCAGTTGGACAGCGGCATGTGGCGCGTTACAGATGGGGGTATATTTTATGATTCGGATCGGATATGCTATCAACCGATATTAATCACAGCCAGATTTCGAAATATAGAGACTGGGGAAGAACAGGTAGAACTGGCTTTTAAACGCCGGGGAAACTGGGAAAAAGTTATTGTGCCAAAGACAGTGGTTGCCTCTGCAAATAAGATTGTCGGTTTATCAGGCAAGGGAGTAGCTGTTACCTCTGAGACGGCAAAATATTTAGTGCAGTATCTTTCAGATATTGAAAATCTCAACGAGGACATTGTTCCCATGCTTGACTCGAGCCATAAACTCGGATGGGTCAAAAACTGTTTTGTCCCTTATGACAGTCAAAAGGTGATTTTTGATGCAAGGAGCAATTATAGCCAGCTTTACGATAGCGTCTGTGAACAGGGGAATTATGATGTTTGGCTTAAGCACATTAGGGAATTGCGAAAGTCTGGACGGATTGAAGTCAAATTCATGTTAGCCGCGTCATTTGCCAGTGTACTGATTGATCCTCTGGGCGGTCTGCCCTTTATTGCAGATTTGTGGGGCGAGACAGAAGGAGGAAAAACCGTTACACTGATGTTGGCTGCATCCGTATGGGCCAACCCGGATGAAAGCAAGTATATCGGCGATTTTAAGTCTACAGATGTTGCATTGGAAGCCAAGGCAGATGTGCTTAACAGCTTACCAATGATTTTAGATGATACCAGCAAGACATCTGCACGGATCAGGGATAACTTTGAGGGTGTTGTATATGATTTGTGCAGTGGCAAGGGAAAAAGCCGCTCCAATAAAAACCTGGGCGTCAATCGTGAAAACCACTGGGCAAATTGCATTTTATGCAACGGGGAAAGACCTCTGACAAGTTATGTCAACCAGGGCGGCGCGATTAACCGCATCCTTGAAATTGAATGTGGGGAAAAAGTATTTGCGAACCCACAGAAGACAGTTCCTATCCTGAAAGCAAATTATGGACATGCAGGCAGGAGGTTTGTTGAAATTATCAAGGAAATGGGAGTGGATAGAATCCGAGCCATTTATGAGGAAATCAGGGAAAAACTCTATGACGCCAGCAAAATGGAAAAGCAGATGGCGTCCCTGGCGACTGTGTTGACGGCAGATAAAATCGTCACCGATATGATATTTGGCGACCAGCAGTATATTCCCATTGATCAGGCAAAGGAAATTCTGGTAAATCATATTGATCTGTCTGATAATGAACGTGCATATCAATTCCTGCTGGAAAAGGTTAAAAGAAATCCGAGCAGATTTACCCAATCGGGATCTGGCAAAAATGCTAGCAGTCTTGTTTCGAATGAAGTGCGATGTGAACAATGGGGTATCATCGAAAAAGATCTTGTATATTTTTACAATTCTTCGTTTGAAGAATTATGTAACGATGGACATTTTTCCAAGAAAGCGTTTTTGTCATGGGCTTCCCGGAAAAACCTTATATTGTGCGACAATAGCAAAGGCAGAAAGACAAAGCAGAAAAAAATCGGTAATAGCAACATACGTTGTATATGCCTGAAACTTGATTTGGAAATGTGGGACGGAGGATTTCAGTCTGTGCCCGACGTCGGCGTACAGGAAGTTTTACCATTCTATGAGGTGACCGGAAGAAACGGCAGGTAACCAGAGTAACCGGTAACCAGACAAAACATAACATTATATGCTGGGAAATAAAAGTAAAGGTTTAGGATACATATATTATTTTGACCTGCATATAAACTAGAAGAGTGGTTACTTTGGTTACCTGGTTACTATTAATTAAAATGACGATATATCAATACATTCCGTTGTGATATGAGTAACCGCAGGTAGCCAAAGTAACTGTAAACCATGCTGTTATTATCCCGAGACCTGTACATTTTAGGAACGATGTCAGTTGTTGGCACCTTGGGGACATGATCGCTTTAGAAAGAAAACACTCCCTATACCGGTAAGGTGTGGTTACCATGTACATTAATGGTTGCTGCCTGTTACCGGAAGGATAGGTTTTAACGATGAGGCATTTGTTGTTTCCAAAGCGAATTCCAGTAACTTAGTGCTTGCCGTAGTGATAAGCGTGGTTGAAGTTCTTGAGGGAAATCACAAACCTGATTTTTCATCTTCCTGTCGTCGTTTATTCCGCTCCCGAATCAGGGTACTTTTGCTGATTCCAGTCAGTTTTGTTACTTTAGAGTATGATTTTGTTTTGAGCAGCTCCAGCGCATTGTCGAGCTGTTCTTTGTCATATTTCGGCGGTCGTCCTTCCTTATAGCCGGGCTTTGTGGCCCGGGCGATTTCCTTTCCTTCCTGCGTTCGCTGCACAATCATATCGCGTTCAAATTGTGCAAAGGAGAGCAGGATATTGCGCATAAGCACGTTGACGGAATCATTGCTCAGCACGCCGAGATTCAAAACATTAATTGTAATACCCTCGTCGATCAGCTCCGTAATCAAACCGGATGCCTGGGAAACTGACCGGGCAAGGCGGTCTAATTTTGTAATTACCAGAGTATCGCCCCGGCGCAGTTTCATCCGCAGCTTTTCAAATTCCGGCCGCGACATCGTTGTACCTGTAAATGTATCTGTGTATATTTCCTCCGCACCGACTTTTTTTAATTCTTCTAGCTGCGCATCCAAAGAGTTGCCGTTGGCGGCCTGTCCTTTTGTTGACACCCGTGCATACCCAAAGATCATAATATCCCTCACTTCTGACACCGATTAGTTTTGAACCAAGTTTTTACACCAATATTATATACTATTGGACTAAGTTTTGCAACTGTTTCATAACTTTAAAGTTTTGATTCAGAAGAGACTATACTGTGTGCATAGGGGTAGAACAATTTTGGAAATAGTGCTTGTGAATTACAGGCGTTTATGGTATCGTATGATTAAGAAAAGGGAGTGAGATTTTCCAGTCGGTCGGTAAGCTGATTCGGCATGTAAAAAGAGGTGATTTAAAAGGAATGGATGAGAAACAGCGTCTGCGAGAAGAAGATCTCCAAAGACTTCGGGGGCTTCGACTTATGGATGATGATTTTTTAGGTGTGGTATTTGATGACAATTTTAAAGCGACAGAGTTGCTTTTGAATATTATTCTTGGACGGAATGATATGATTGTGACACGAGTAGTAGGTCAAAGAGAGATCAAAAATCCAAACGGCAGATCCGTCAGACTTGATGTGCATGCTGTAGATAGTACAAATAAACAGTACGATATCGAGGTGCAACGTGAAGATCGGGGTGCAGGTGCGCAGAGAGCAAGATTTAACAGTAGCATGCTCGATACTCGAATGTTGAAGCCAGGAGAAAAGTTTTCACAGTTGGCAGATAGTTATGTAATCTTTATTACAGAAAATGATGTACTTGGGAAAAATCTTTCTTTGTACCATGTGGATCGAATTGTCAGAGAGACGAACGAATTGTTTTGTGATGGTTCGCATATCATATATGTGAATGGCGCTTACAAGAATGATAAAGATCCGGTAGGGAAACTGATGCATGATTTCAGATGTACGAAAGCTGGTGATATGAATTACAGCGTGCTATCTGATTGTGTCCGGTATTTTAAAGAAAGCGAAGGAGGCATCGAAGCTATGTGTAAGGTTATGGAAGAAATGAGAGACCAGGCTGCAACAGCAGCAAAGAAAGAGGAAAGAAGGAATTTTGCAGTCTCACTTTGGAATGACGGCATGAAAGATGTAGAGAGAATTGCCAGGCTTGCAAATATGACCTCGGAAGAAGTAAGAGAGGTTGTAGGAATTAAAACGGCATAATTTAACGAATTCAAAGAATTACATTGAGATTCACAACATAGAGATACCTTTTTTATGATAAATGATTTGAATTAAATAATACTGCGATGAATTTATAGCCGTGGGAGTGTGATACTCCTGCGGCTATTATTTTGGTTCAACAAAAAACCACAAATAATTTCCAAACAAGAGACTCTGCCCGAAAATCTCCGGGATGTTATAAATCATTCCATTCTTTATATGAGCGTGTTGATCATGCACATTCATCAAAGAAAGGAGTCGGAGCCGCTGGCCAGCATAAAGGATATCCTTGCTCCTAGAAGAAATTATGGATGAGATGTTGAAATATGCCGTGGAAAACGGTATGATTGACTTGTCACATATACAGGAATGTATAGAGATACAGCAGAGAAAAGAACTTATAGAAAGGCATCCGTATAAAATATACGAGAGCAAAGACGGCAAGTGGTGTACCTATTTGCCAGACAAAAAGAAAGGGAGGGTTTTCAGGAAGAGAAATACCAAAAAAGAACTGGAAGACCTGGTAGTGGAATATTGGAAAGCGGAGGTTGATAATCCAACTATTGAGGAAGTTTTTACTGAATGGAACGACAGGCGATTGGAGTTGAAGAAGATTGTCGCTTCTACGCACACCAGAAATAAGCAGGTTTTTAACCGCCATTACAAGGAATTCGGTAAACATAAGATTAAGTCAGTTTCCCCGGAAGATTTTACAGAATTTCTGGAAGAGCAGATACCGGAGTACAATTTGACTGCGAAAGCATTTGCTAACCTTAAAGGTGTTACCAGAGGGGTGCTCCTGCGGGCGAAGCGGCGTGGTCTGATCAGCTTTTCGCCGGATGAGGTATTCGAGGAAGCAGACATATCAGATACAGAATTCCGGAAAAACGTGAAAGAAGACTGTGAAGAAGTCTTTGACGAGGAAGAAACCGATCTGATGGAGCGATATCTTATCGAGCACCAGGATATATGGAATCTGGGAATTCTGCTGATGTTCGTGAGCGGAATCCGGGTCGGTGAGCTGGTAGCATTGAAATGGGATTGTTTCTATGATGATGAAATCTACATTCGTCGGACGGAGACCAGATATGAGGATGATGCGGGAATGTGGCGGTATCGGATTAAAGAGTTCCCCAAAACGCGGGCAGGCTGGAGGACAATCGTTATTCCTCAGGCATATCAGTGGATTTGGGGGGCATTGAGAGAAATGAGCGGTGAAGAAGAGTATGTGTTTTCCAGAAATCATGAGCGGATGACAACAGCTTGCATCAGAGCAAGAATATATCGTGTATGCGACAAAGTTGGCATTCAGCGCAGATCCCCTCACAAAGTCCGAAAGACCTATTGCTCGATTTTGTTTGATAACAAAATTGATTCGAAGCTTATCAAGGATCAGATGGGACATGTGGATATTATGTGCTCTGAATTAAACTACCATAGGAACCGTAAAAGGAAAGACCAAAAAATAGATACAATAAGCGCCATTCCTGAATTCCGGCAGAAATTAGCGCTTGTTAAGTAAAAAGGTAGTCAAAAAAGCCTCAAAAGGTAGTCAAAAGTAGTCAAGCGAATATCGCTGAAACCCTTGATTTTCCTCATTTTCTCGGATGGAGCATACGGGATTCGAACCCGTGGCCTCCACAATGCCATTGTGGCGCGCTCCCAGCTGCGCTAATGCCCCGTGCACTCTACTATACCATAAAATGCAGGAATGTCAAAGGAAAATTTGTAATTATCCTGAATTATTCACGGCGACCTGATTTTTCCATATACCAGACACCGATG
>JAJQCB010000121.1 GCA_021203005.1 Clostridiales bacterium
GCAGCAAAAATGATGTATCAGCCCAGGAAAGTAAACGGATAATTGCGGAAGAACTTGAGAGACTCTCGTTTTTTCGGTAACACAGGTCAACGGAAACCGTTGTCCGCGGAAGCAGACGGGCAGTCGCGAAAGGAGCCTGTTCCGGGAAATTACCGTCCTCCGGCCGTACGGTCGCGTATTCTGTGACGAGCGCAATTCCCATCCCTTTGGTGACAAGGTCGAGGACGCTGTCTACACGATGACAGAGAAACGAGATGTTCGGAGAAAAACCAACACGGTGGCAGGTGCTTAAAATCAACTGGTGGAGCGTATCATTTTCCGCCAATGCAATAAACGTCTCATTTTGAAGCTGCTCCAAGTGCAGCTCTTTTTTTCCGGCAAAAGGATGGTTTAGCGGGAGGATGCAAACCAGTGCGTCATCGAGATAATGAATGTGTTCAAAATCTGCGGGCAGCGGATTATGCTCCGGCAGGTGGGCAAAAATAACGTCGCATTGCCGGTTGTGGAGGTGGGAGGCCAGATCACTCGGATCCCCCTCGAACATCTGGATCATGCTGTGCGGGTAACGCCTTTTAAAATCAGCCACCAGATTTGTAATACCATATTTGGCAGTGGCGGAGATGGTGCCGATCGTGATGCGCCCGCGTGCGGATTCCTGCTCGGCCTGCAGTGCGTGACGATAATCAAACTGTGCCTGTACAATCCGGTTGGCATACGGGAGCATTAGTTCGCCGAACCTGGTCAGCATTACTTTGCGGGAGGTTCGTTCAAATAACGGTACGCCCAACTCCTTTTCCATGGTCATAATGTGCTTTGACAGAGAGGATTGCCCGATAAACAGCCGTTCGGATGCCTCGATATAGCTGCCGCAATCTGCCAGGACGATAAATTCACGAAAGTAATCAATGTTCATTTGTATAACTCCTACAAATTATTGTGAAAAAATAAACGATAATTGACAAAATATACAATTCTGTTTTGGAATTGATTTTACTGCAATTCGAATTGCTTGTCAATCCTGCATAAATTATAATGCGGTTATAAAATTTGTTTTATAAGACAAAGAGCAGGTGCGGATAAGATACGGATCCATCGAATCCGCGCAAGATGTACCATTTTTCACTTTAAGAAGAGGAGAGTTTAGAATGAACGCAAACAAGAAAGTTCCGCTTTGGCGGAAAACAATTTACGGACTCGGTACCGGCGGCGGTAATATTTTCAGCCAGATCGGCGCGGCCTTTTTGCTTAGCTACTACACGGATACCGCGATGATGGCTGCGGCGGCCATCGGAACGATGTTCGTAGTCTGCCGTGTTTTTGACGGCGTCAGTGACCTTGTCATGGGTGCCATCGTGGATAAAACAAATACCCGTTGGGGTAAGGCGAGACCCTGGCTGATCCTGTCCGGACCGCTCACCGCAATCGGCATTATATTGCTGATGCATGTACCCATGGGAGCCAGCGACGGCGGGAAACTGATTTATGCTTACCTGACCTACATATTTATGAACGTTATCGTGTATACGATCTTCGGTATCTCCAATACCGCGCTGCTTCCGCTGATGACGCGGAATGCCAAGGACAGCACGATGCTGGCTACTTTCTCGGCGGTCGGCAACAATGTCATCGGCCTTGCGGCCGGTTCCGCCATCACACCGCTTGTGCTGGCGTTGGATTGGCATTGGACCAGCATTATTCTCGGCTGCGTTGCCGGAGCTCTGATCCTGATTTCCGGTCTTGTGAATAAGGAAATCAGCCCGGAGGAAGGCGAGGGAATGGAAGAGGCGAAACCTAGCCTGAAAGAGCAGTTCCCGTCCGTTATGAAAAACCGGTATTTCTGGCTGCTTTTGCTGATCGGCGTTTCCTCTCTGTTGATGAATGCAAATGCCATTGCGGCGCAGACTTATTACTGCAACGCGGTTCTCGGAAAACCCCTCTTTATGTCAGTGCTGATGACTGCGGGCCAGGCTCCCGGTATTGTAATCCTGTTCCTGATGCCGGTTATTTCCAATAAGTGGTCCAAACAGGCATTCCTGACTTTGGGCGCTGTGCTGCTGATTATCGGTTTTGCCATCACCGGTCTTGCAGGCACCAACCAGCCGATGATCGTCTTTGGTACTGTTATCCGTTCCCTCGGCGCAGGCCCGCTTCTGAGCGCAGTCTTTGCTCTGGTGCCGGATGTGGTTGAGTACGGCAACTGGAAGTATGGTATGCGGTCGGAGGGTCTGATTTCCTCCGCGCAGTCCATCGGTTCTAAGATCGGTATGGGCTTAGGTTCTGCTATGTGCGCATGGATTCTTGCCGCGGTCGGTTATGACTCGACAGCGGAAGTGCAGTCCGCAGCGGCAGTTGCTGCCATTAAGTTTGATTATACCTATATGGGTGCTATTTTCGGTGTGATTATTTTGATTCTGGTGCTTCTCACGAACGTAGAAAAATTTGCACCGCAGTATCGCGGAGCACAGCCGCAGCCGGAGAAAGCACAGTAAGAGCCGGAAAAGCCAAAGCTTTACGGTAAAAGTTTGCAGGAAGAATCATAGTATTTGAACTGCCGATCTGATCATGCGGCAGAATGGAGAAGAACATGGAAGAAAAAAACAATGTGGAAACACTGGACTACGACAAGCTGGATGGTTCTCTGAAGTTCGACGGTGCGCCTGAGGAAATGCAGGTAAAGATGGCTGACATCAGCTGGGTAAAACGGAAAAACCTGGATATCGCGTATGCAACCCAATCTCCTAATCAGGTTTTAGATCTGTATTATCCGCAGGAGGGGGAAGGACCCTTCGCCGTGCTTTTACATATCCACGGCGGCGGGTTCGGACTGGGCGATAAGCGCGACGATCATATGGATACCTATCTGAAGTTTTTAAACAAAGGCATCGCGGTGGGCTCAATTGAGTACAGACTCAGCGGGGAGGCGATTTTCCCGGCGGCGGTTCTGGATTGCCGGGAAGCAGTTCGGTTCCTGCGGAGAAATGCAGCAAAATATAATCTTGATCCGGAGCACATCGGCACGATCGGCGGTTCTGCCGGCGGAAATTTAAGTGCGATTCTGGGCATGAATATTCCGAACGGCAAGTTCCCGGGGGAGGAAAACCTGGCGCTTGACGGAAGCTGCCGTGTGAACGTGGCGGTAGACCAGTTCGGACCGATTGATTTTGCGGTTATGGATGACATGGCGCGCGAGAATGGTGTCAGTTTTGTAGATCACGATCAGCCGGAGTCTGCTGAGAGCAGTTATATGGGCGGACCGCTGCAGACGCTGGACCGGGATTATCTGGCACAGGCCAACCCGATTACTTACATTAATCCGGAGATGGCGCCTCTGCTGGTGCAGCATGGATGCGTAGACCGGCTTGTTCCCTATCAGCAGTCGGTGAAGCTGGTGGAGGAAGTGAAAAAAGCGGTTGGCGGGGATCGGGTAGAATTTACCACGCTTCCCACGGCGGACCACGAAGATGCGCAGTACGGGACGGAGGAAAATCTTGAGATCGTTTGGAATTTTGTAAAGAAATATCTGTGATGCGAAGGCGCCGATGCTCCAGATGCGGGTGCGGCGCCTTTCCTGGCAAATTATATGGGAGAGCAAAATGAATTTAACGGGAAAACCTTTTTATTTAACAGAGGAGCAGGTCAGATGGGTGGAAGATACCCGGTGTTCCCTCGATATGAAGCAGAAGGTCGGACAATTGTTTTGCGTTATGGGACAGGATTATTCCGCCAAAGAGCTGGAAACACTGGTCCGGGATTATTGCATCGGCGGCATTTTATTCCGTCCTGCTTTAGCAGAAGATATCCGCGGCTGGTATGAGCCGCTGGATGGAGCGGCAAAGATTCCGCTGCTGAAAGCTGCAAATCTGGAGGAAGGCGGATCCGGCGGACTGTCGGACGGGACGTTTTTCGGTTGGCCGATGGCCGTTGCGGCGACGGATAGCAGAGATATGATGAAAAAGTTTGCCGGGGTCTGTGTACGGGAGGGACAGTCGGTGGGCATAAACTGGACGTTCTCACCGGTCTGTGATCTGGATCTCAATTATCGGAATCCGATCACGAACGTGCGGACCTGCGGTTCTGATCTGGAACGGGTTCGGGATTTCTGTTCCGAATATGTAAAAACCCTGCAGGGAGAGGGAATGGCGGCCTGTGCCAAGCACTTTCCCGGTGACGGAGTTGATTTCCGGGACCAGCATCTTCATCCGACTTACAACAGCCTGTCGGCGCAGGAGTGGTATGAGAGTTACGGAGCGGTCTATCAGCAGCTGATCGGGGATGGACTTTTAAGTATTATGGTCGGACATATTGTTCAGCCGAATGTTGCGATGGATATCAATCCTGAATTAAAGTTTGAGGATTGTCTGCCGGGTTCTATGTGCCGGGAGCTGCTGACCGGAGTACTCCGTGAGAAGTTTGGGTTTAACGGGCTGATCACAACGGATGCAACGATTATGAGCGGCTTTACGCAGGCACTTCCGCGAAGAAAAGCCCTGCCGACAGCGATCATGGCCGGATGCGATATGCTCGTATTTAATACGGATTTTTATGAGGATTATCAGTATATGCTGGAAGCTCTGGCAAACGGAGATCTGACGCCGGAGCGGCTGGATGAGGCTGTGACAAGGATTCTTGCCTTAAAAGCAAAGGTGGCCGGAAATCAGCCCAGGCCGGCAGCGGATGTCCCGTCCGCACAGTGGCAGGCAGAGTGTGCCGATCTGAGTGTGACCCTTGTAAAGAATATACAGGATGTCCTGCCGGTCACGCCGGAGCGGTTCCCGAGAATTCGTCTTATGACCTTTGGAAATGACAGTACGGTGGACGGAAGCATGACGGCAATCGCAGAGGAACTGCTTCGGGCAGAAGGATTTGAGACAGAGAGGTTTGATATCGAACAGGAGGATATGCACGGTACGAAAGATCTGCCGGGCGGCCGTTTGACATTGTATCTTGCAAACTGTGAGCATGCTTCCAATCAGACGGCGATACGGCTGTTCTGGGCGAAAAAACATGCGCTGGATGTTCCGCGCCATGTGGAGGAAGAGGCGAGTATTTTCGTCTCATTCTCGAATCCCTATCATCTGCAGGATGTACCGCGGGTGAAAACATATATTAACGCTTACAGTTGCCATCGGCCGATGATTGAGGCTGTGATTGCAAAGCTGGTTGGGAAGAGTGAGTTTAAGGGAACATCTCCGGTGGATGCGTTCTGCGGATTACCGGATGCGCGGCTGTGAGGAAAAGGTGACGGTGCGGATCCATAACAGACAAGCAAAATAATGGTTTTATGAGTAAACCGTACAAAACAAGTGATAACAGGAGGTATAACAGGATGCCTGATTTTATTCCGATTATTAATAAGACTCTGGACTTGTCAGAGGTGAAGAATCAGTGGTTCTTTGATGAGACATGGAACTGCTGGTGTCTGGAAGACGTAATTTACACATTAAGGGCGACAACGCCGAAATTTCAGCGCCTCAGCATATTTGTACCAGCGCCCTACATGAAGGAGGGCGGGGTGATCGACGAAGCGGGGAGTATGAACGGCTATACAGCCAAAACCGCTCCGATAATCATGAACAATAATTCTGCCGGTTATATGCAGATGCCGCATATGTGGCTTGGCGGCCCGCGCTGCTTCGGACCGCAGTATCTGGAGCGCGGTTTTGTCTATGTGACCTGCGGCAATCGCGGCCATGAGTCAAAAGATCAGAATGGGGAGCGCTGCGGAAAGGCGCCGGCGAACCTGGTGGATTTAAAGACAGTAATTCGTTTTTTGCGCCATAATGCGGCCTGTATCCCGGGCGATATGGAAAAAATCGTGTCTGTCGGGTGGAGCGCGGGCGGTGCCATGTCCACGCTGCTTTCCGTGACCGGAAACAGTGAAAATTATGACTCTTATCTGAAGGAAGCCGGTGCTTTCATGGATGAGCGGGATGATGTTTTCGCGGCGCAGATTTACTGCCCGATCATCGATCTGGAGCATGCGGATCTCGCTTATGAATGGATGTTTGCCGCAGATAAGGAAAATGAGGCATCTCCTGCCGGTCCGGCCGGCGTTATGACTCCGTTTCAGGAGGCGTTATCCGCAAAACTGAAAGATATCTATATTGATTACTTTAATGATCTTGAACTTCGCGATCCTGATACCGGGGAACCGATTACGCTGGATGCGGATGGCAGAAGCGGAAGCGCATATGATTATCTGATGGAAAAAATTAACAGTTCTGCCACAAAGTATCTGACGAAGCTGGCTGCGGGTGAGCTCGACGAGGATTATACGGTGGAGGATTACATCAAAGGAAATTATACCTACGAGACAGCAGCGCCGATGGGAGATGAGAAAGAGGAAGATGCTTCGGATCTGATGCAGGGACATGCGGGTCCGGGAGTGGCTTTAAATAAACCGCCGATGGGAGATTCGGGAGAGATGCCGTCGGAGCCGCCGACGCTCGGAGATATGGTTTCCCGCCCGCCGAAGGGAGTGCCGACACCGCCGCCTTTTGTACCGCCGACAATTATGGCACAGGGGAAAGATAAGTCTGCGTGGCTTGACTGGGATGGCGTACAGGCAACGGTATCTGATCTCGATAGCTATGTGCTGAGCCACCGCCGCAGGATGAAGCCATGCACATCATTTGATACCCTTGGCTGCGACAGCGGGGAGAATAAGGTATTCGGGACATCAAAGCAGGCGTCTGTACACTTTGATACCGCGGTTGCAGGCGCGATTGCCTCTCTGAAAGAGAATTATCCGGAGGAATACGCGAAGTATTATCTGCCTTTTGCTCTGGAGACAGAGAGTGCTGAGCTGGACCGGCAGAAGTACCTGAATAATCCGATGAATTATATCGGAACGGAGGAGCAGGCGGACAGCGCAAAGTATTTCAGAATCCGGGTGGGCGCATCGGATGCGGATACGTCCTTTTCCATCAGCATGGCGCTGGCATTGAAACTGGCAAATGCGGGAAAACCGGTGGATTATGCACTGGTATGGGATAAGCCGCATTGTGAAGCGGATTATCCGGGGGAGCTTTGCGACTGGATTGAAGAAATCTGCGCGAGGTAAAGTATATGGGAATGGATTACAGTAAGATCAATGAGTGGATTTTACGGGAAGATTGCCTTGACCCGGTTCATCTGGGAAAATGCGAGGCGATCATGTCTCTGGGCAACGGTTATCTCGGCCTGCGCAGTGCTGCGGAGGAGAGATATCTGAATGAGACAAGAGGTCTTTTTGTAAACGGAACGTTTAACAAGTTTGATCCGGAGGCGGTGACAGAGCTGCCGAATGTACCGGATATGACGAAAATCGAGCTTTGGATTGACGGCGAGCGTTTTCACCTGGAGCAGGGGAAGGCGGAAACGTACAGCCGTGAGCTGAATATCCGCATGGCGGAGCTTACCCGCGAGGTAGTATGGGTATCCCCGAACGGGAAAAAGGTGCAGCTTCTGTTTCGCAGGGTTGTATCCTTATGCCGTCTCCATGAGTTTGCACTTCGCGTGGAAATCACGCCGCTTTCCGGTGATGTAAGCCTGCGTGTGCAGTCCGGGATTGACGGAAGAGTGACAAACACCGGCGCACAGCATTTTACAGACGGAGAAAAGAGATTCTATGACGGACGTTACATTCAGTATGTGCCGCGGACGACGGAGTCGGGGATTACGTTTGTGGAGAATGCGGGGCACAGTTTCCGCAAAAACGATAAGGCTGTCGAGGTCCCGATGCAGGTTTATATGGATCTGAGGACTGTTTACGGCGGCTATGAATTGCAGGTTAAAAATGAGGAGACACTGATTATCGAGAAGTACTGCAACGTTTAT
>JAJQCB010000100.1 GCA_021203005.1 Clostridiales bacterium
CTCGTACCGGATGAAAGTCCGAGAATCACACCCATCTGCGGCTGCATATCCGTCGGGAATCCCGGATAGGGAAGGGTCGTAACCTGCGTATGGCGAAGCTCTGCCGGCGCAATCACGCGAACCGCGTCGTCAAACTCTTCCACCCGGCAGCCCACCTCCAGCAGCTTGGCCGTTGTCGCTTCCAGATGCTTCGGGATGACATTTTTCACCAGGACATCCCCTCTTGTCGCTGCGGCAGCGAACATAAAAGTGCCCGCTTCAATCTGATCCGGAATGATGGGATACTCCGTCCCGTGCAGTCTGGGTACGCCGGATATACGGATCACATCGGTACCTGCGCCGCGGATATTGGCGCCCATGCTGTTTAAAAAGTTCGCCACATCCACGACGTGAGGCTCTTTCGCCGCATTCTCAATCGTCGTCCTGCCCTCCGCCATGGAGGCCGCCATCATAATATTGATTGTCGCTCCGACAGAAACTTTATCCAGATAGATATGGGCGCCGGTCAATGCCGCCGCCTCCGTCTCCACCATCCCACGCTGAACCCTGACATCCGCGCCCATCGCACGGAACCCTTTCAGGTGAAGATCAATGGGGCGGCTCCCGATATCGCATCCGCCCGGAAGAGCCACTTCAGCTCTCTTATATTTTCCCAGAAGCACACCCAGCAAATAATAGGATGCGCGAATTTTGCGTATATACTCATTATCCACCGTAAAGCCGTGGATCGTCGCGCCGTTGATTTTAACTGTATGTATATCAACGCGCTCCACCTGCGCCCCGATATTCTCAATGGCATGGATCATGACGTTGATATCCCGGACATTGGGCAGGTTCTCTATCGTAACGGTCTCATCCGCCATCACGGCAGCAGCAAGTATGGCCAGAGCTGCGTTTTTCGCTCCGCCAATCTCCACTTCACCGTGCAGGGGATTACCACCCTTGATTACATATTGATCCATTTCGCACCTCTATGCTCATTTTCTAACACGCTATTATAACTACATCCCCGAACCAATGTCAAGCACATTTCGCACGGAAGTAACTATAGAATAACATATGTACTTTTGCTCAGAACGAAACTAGTCCTCACTCGGAAACGTCAGTGTCTGTCTCTTCCTCCGTGTTATCAATCGTAAACAGCTCCGTAAACTGCACCTGCGCCCACAGATCTTCATCTACCTCAAAGTCGGATTCATCCTGATATCCCTCTGTCACCTCTGTAAAAATCTCTGACTGGAGCTCAGAGACAGCCTCATCATAGGCATCCTGCTGTGCATCCGCATCGTCCTCGCTGTCAAGACGTATAATATAGTAGTAATCCGTACCCTCGATGGCCTCGGAGACATCGCCCTCAGACATGGCATCCGCCGCCGTGATTACCGCGTCACAGAAACCGCCGTCCTCCTCACTCGCCTCATCCGTGCCGTAAGAGTAGGTTGACACATCATACCCGTAAGTCTCTGCCGCACTCTCGAAATCTGAAGAAGCCAGCACCGCTATAAGTTCAATATTGGAAAGCAGAGCCTCCGCTTCGTCCTCGGTATACTCCACATATTCGCCATCGTCATCCGTATAACCGACAGTATCAATCTCGATATAGCTGAATGTCCGGCGCGCATAATCGTCAATGGACAGCTGACTGTCCGCATCCGCCCCGATCGCTTCCTCCATCTTCGCATATACCGTCTCATAATAAAGGTAAGACTCCACGTACTCCTGTGTGGCGCCCATGGCATCCAGCGCATCTTCCGTATTCTCAGACATAAACTCTTCCGCTGCTGCCGTGATCGCCTCCATCTCCTCATCGGTGATCTCCACGCCATAGTCATCCATATGCGCTTCCAGCAGATATTCCAGTTCCACATCCGACAGGACATCCGCTTTCACCGACTCCTGCATATTGAGGCCGTCTTCATCTGCATAGTCCTCATTCGTCCAATAGTCTTCCCCATAATAAGAAACAAAAAAACTGTCATAACTGCTCTGCGTATAGCGCGCCACAAAATTCAGATATCCCAGAGAAATTTCCTGTTCGCCGATTGTAGCCGCCACCGCGTCCTGATCTATTTTATTTCCGCATCCACCGAGGAACAAAGAAAACGCCATTGTTCCCGCAAGAAAAACCGCTGTTAATTTCTTAACCTTCATCATTTCCTCCTAAGCTGATAGAGTATCTCACTTATTTTGACCCTGGTGTCATCATAAATTGCAGTGTCTAACTGATTATAGCCTCTTTTCCCTCTCACTGCAAGAAAAAGTTAAAGACATATCTGCTGATACGCGTTTAATACATCCCGGATCATCTTTATTGTCCCCGGCGAGGTCTTCTCTTTTCTGAAAACAAAATGCGGGTGCTTTGGATCCGCCGCAAAGGAAAGGCGCGGCTTCATATAAGTTACCAGATCCGGAATCCTGGCCGCGTCCAGCTTCGCACGCTCGAAGAGATAAAAATAAATCCCGTCAGATTTTTCCTTAATCTCGGTGAAATACATCTGATGCGCCTGTTCCCGCAGCTGCGCCACCAGCAGAAGATCCTGCACTGACCGCGGCGGTTCCCCGAATCGGTCGATCAGTTCATCCAGCATCTCCTCTTTCTCCGCTTCCGTACGGATCGCCGCAATCCGCTTATACACATCGAGCTTCTGATATTCATTTTCAATGTAAGAAGCCGGGATATAAGCGTCCATCTCAATATCAATGACCGTATCAAACCGCTCTTCCTCCTCCTCGCCCTGCTCCGTCTGAATCGCTTCTTTCAGCATTTTGCAGTAAAGATCATATCCCACCGCCTCCATATGCCCGTGCTGCTCCGCGCCCAGCAGATTGCCGGCGCCGCGGATTTCCAGGTCTTTCATGGCAATTCGGATGCCGCTGCCCAGCTCCGTAAATTCCCGGATCGCGGACAGGCGCTTTTCCGCCACCTCCCGCAGCATCTTATCTCTCCGGTACATCAGAAACGCATAGGCAGTGCGGTTCGAACGCCCCACCCGGCCGCGAAGCTGATAGAGCTGTGAAAGCCCCATATTGTCCGCATCATGGACGATCATCGTATTGACATTGGCGATATCCATGCCGGTCTCTATGATTGTTGTGGAAACCAGCACGTCAATCTCCCCATTCATAAAGCGGTACATCACCTGCTCCAGCTCGCGCTCGCTCATCTGCCCGTGCGCAAACTCCACCTGGGCGTCCGGAACCAGGCGGGCAATCCGTCCGGCCATGTCCGCAATCGTGCGCACGCGGTTATACACATAATAAACCTGACCGTTTCTGGCCAGCTCCCGCTCGATCGCCTCGCGCACCATCTCTTCATTATATTCCATCACATAGGTCTGGATCGGCATGCGGTCCTGGGGCGGTTCCTCCAGAACGCTCATATCCCGGATGCCGATCATACTCATGTGCAGCGTCCGCGGAATCGGCGTCGCCGACAGCGACAGGACATCCACCGATTTTTTCATCTGTTTGATTTTTTCCTTCTGTGCCACGCCGAAGCGCTGCTCTTCATCGATAATCAGCAGACCGAGGTCTTTAAACTCTACATCTTTTGACAATACCCGGTGTGTACCGATCAGAATATCCACCAGCCCCTGCTGCAGACGCTTTAATGTCTCCCGCTGCTGGGCCGGCGTCCGGAACCGGCAGATCATTTCCACATTCACGGGAAAATCTTTCAGCCTCTGGACGAAATTCGTGTAATGCTGCTGGGCCAGAATCGTGGTCGGCACCAGAAACACGACCTGTTTATTCTCCTGCACAGCCTTGAAGGCAGCCCGAATCGCCACTTCTGTCTTGCCGAATCCTACATCCCCGCAGATCAGACGATCCATGATCTTTGTACTCTCCATGTCCGCCTTGGTCTCCGCAATCGCTTTCAGCTGATCATCCGTCTCCTCATATGGAAACATCTCCTCAAACTCCGTCTGCCATACGGTATCCGCCCCGTACTGATATCCCACCGTATTCTGACGGACAGCATAAAGCTCCACCATATCTTTCGCGATATCCCGCACTGCTTTGCGGACGCGCCCGGTGGTTTTTTTCCATTCCTTCCCTCCCAGGCGGTTGAGCTTCGGGCGGCGGTCCCCGGCAAAATTATATTTCTGTATCAGGTCCAGCTGCGTCGCGAGTGTGTAGAGCACCCCTCCATCCTCGTACTCAATCTTCATATAATCCCGCACCGTGTGGTTAATCTCCACCTTCTCGATGCCGCGGTAAATGCCGAGGCCATGATTTTCATGGATGACATAGTCCCCCTGCTTTAGCTCCTCAAAATTGTCCACCCGCTGGCCGTCACGGAACTTGCTGCGCTTCTTTTTTTTCTTTTCCGCGCCGAAAATATCCGTCTCCGTGAGCACGACAAACCGGATATCCGGATAGGCAAATCCTTTCTTTAAAACGCCGTAGAGCACCATAATCTCGCCGGCCTGCACCACACGGTCGGCATCCTCGCTGTAAAACGCATTTAAGTCCGCCTCCTGCAGATCCTTTGCCATGCGCTGCGCTCTGGTTCTGGAGCTGCACAGCAGAATCACGCTGTAGCGCTCTTTTTTATACCACGCAAGATCTTTGCAGAGAAGATCAAAGCTTCCCTGATAGGAATTTACCGATTTCACCTGAAAATAAAAGCTCCGCTCCGCCGGAAGCTCTCCCGACCTCGTATCCAGAGCGGAGAGCAGAACACTGCTGCACAGCAGGATGGCGGCAGACACCTCCGCGCAGGAAAGCAGGATATCCATCTGGCCGGGCAGCACATATCCTTTTTCCAGACGCTGCCGCATACTGTCGGAAAACTCCTGTTCTACCGCTTTCCCCTTCTCCGCACAGCGCACCGGCTCATCCGCAAAGACAAAAAAAGACTTGCCCCGCAGTGCACACATACCGGCAAAATAATCCAGGAATCCCACGGTATCCTTATAAAAATAAGTAAGAAAACCCTCTGCCTGGCGGACAGCGGACAATTCCTCCAGCTCCTCCCGCACCGTTTCCGCGGCCTGACGAACCCGGAAAGCTTCCTCCGTCTTCATCTCCCCGCGAAACTGTTCCTGCAGACGCTCCGCATCCGCAGCAATCCGTGCCAGGCCTTCGCGCATCTGCTCCGGCTCCAGCACCAGTTCACTGGCCGGATAGACGACTAGCTCTTCCACAATATCCATGGATCTCTGGCTCTCCGGGCTGAAGCTGCGGATAGAATCAATCTCATCCCCCCACAGCTCCAGACGGTAAGGCACCTCCTCCGTCAACGGAAAAATATCCAGTATTCCGCCGCGCACAGAAAACTGCCCCGGCTCCTCCGCCTGATAGTTGTATTCATAGCCCATCCCAACAAGACGATGTCGCATCTCCTCCAGCCGGATGGTATCCCCCTGCCTGAAATGCAGCAGAAAACGCTCCAGCATCCGGGGCGGGATCAGACGATCCATCAACGCGTCATATGTCGTGACAATCGTCGGCTCTTCCTCCTCCGCCAGCGCGCGGTATACCCTCATCCGCTCCCTGGTAAGGGCATTTCCCCGGATATCTGACTGATAGAACAGAATATCCTTTGCCGGGAAATACAGCGCCCCCGGCTCAAAAAAGCGGTATGCATCCACAAGCTCCCGCGCTTTCTGCTCGCTGAACGTGACAATCAGCCGGCCGCCTCCCGACGCCCGGTTTAATCCGTAAATAATATGTGGTTTTTGTGCATCGATACATCCCGCTGCGGCGTATGTTCCGCGCTTCCGGGACATCGCTTCATCCAGCTCTGCAAACTGAGCCAGACCCTGCAGCGGCTCCAGAAATGCCCTCATCCTTCACCTCCGGCTCTTTGTATCACCGCTCCTGTCATACAGCGGCTTTCTTCCTATTATAAAGATTCATCGCATCGTCAATCCGCCCGCAGACCATCAGACCCAGGGCATCCGCCGCGTCCCCGATGGCATTCTCCACCAGTTCACGCTCCGCTTTTGAAAAATGACCGAGCACATGATTCACCAGGTCGCCGCCCTCCGGCTTTCCTCCCACGCCCACCCGGATCCGTGCAAACTGATCCGTTCCGGTTTTGGCAATGATGTCCTTCACTCCGTTATGCCCCCCTGCGCTTCCCAACCTGCGGATGCGCAGGCTGCCGGGCGCCAGGTTGATGTCGTCAAACACCACGATCAGATCCTGTGCAGGGTCCAGTTTATAAAACTGAAGAAGACGGGACACGCTGTCCCCGCTCAGGTTCATAAACGTCTGCGGTTTTGCGAGCAGCACCTTCTGCCCCTCAATGAAACCGCTGCCGCAGAGAGCCCTGCCTTTCTTCTGACCGATTTTTATATCATATTTCTCCGCCAGTGCATCTATCACATCGAAGCCGACATTGTGGCGTGTCTTTTCGTATTCTTTTGTGGGATTCCCCAGACCGGCAATCAAAAACATAAACCTCTTTCCCTCCTGTGCAAGTCGGAGTACATTGTAACACTCAAGTCGCGGTTGATGCAACAATCTCTTTACAATTGTTTGGGATTTGGTATAATTATGTTACTATTCATAAACAGGCAGGATAAGATTATGTATAAGATAGACTTTCAAAAACCCATCCACATCCACTTCATCGGGATCGGCGGCATCAGCATGAGCGGTCTCGCGGAGATTGTTTTAAAAGAGGGATTCACGGTCTCCGGCTCGGACAACAAAGCTTCCGGCCTCACAGACCGCCTCGCCGCGCACGGTGCGCGGATTGACATCGGTCAGAAGGCGGAGAATGTCGCAGATCATCCGGATCTTGTAGTTTACACAGCCGCGATCCATCCGGATAATCCGGAGTGGCAGGCTGCGGAATCGGCCGGCATACCGATGCTGAGCCGCGCCGAATTTCTCGGGCAGCTCATGGATAATTATACGGATTCCATCGCCGTCAGCGGCACCCACGGCAAGACAACCACCACATCCATGATCGCGCATATTCTGCTGGCTGCCAAGGCAGACCCTACCATCTCCGTAGGCGGCATGCTGGACGCCATCGGAGGAAATATCCGTGTGGGCGGATCAAAGGTGTTCCTCACAGAAGCCTGCGAGTACACGAACAGCTTCCTGAATTTTCACCCGCGCTACAGCATCATCCTGAATATAGAAGAAGATCATATGGATTTCTTCAGGGATCTGGATGACATCCGGCGCTCCTTCCATCGGTTCGCCTCCAATACCCTGGAGGGCGGCGTTCTTATCCTGAACAGCGCCATTAACGCCCCGGAAGAAATCACGGCGGACTTAAACCGCCGCGTAGTGACGTTCGGCACAGAGGGCACGGAAGATTATACCGCAGCAGATATCACCTATGATGAGAAGGCCTGTGCTTCCTTTACATTCATCTGTCAGGGGCAGGCGAAAGGATATGTCCCGCTTCATGTACCGGGATCCCACAATATTTCCAACGCTCTGGCCGCCATCGCCTTTGCAAAGGAGGCCGGCATTCCCAACGATGTTATCATCCGCGGGCTGTCTTCTTTCGGAGGCACGGCGCGCCGCTTCGAGTATAAAGGATCCTTTGACGGCATCACTGTCATCGATGATTATGCCCACCATCCCACGGAAATCCGGGCCACTCTGACAGCAGCAAAAAACTATCCCCACGGGCGTATTGTCTGTGTATTCCAGCCTCACACCTACACCCGGACGAAAGCATTCTGGAATGATTTCGCTGACGCTCTGTCTCTCGCGGATGTTGTCATCCTGGCTGATGTATATGCGGCGCGGGAGACGGATACGCTTGGCATCCGCTCCGAAGATCTCGC
>JAJQCB010000053.1 GCA_021203005.1 Clostridiales bacterium
TTGCTGAGATGGCAAAAAAGTGGGATCTGTCAGAACGAAGTGTCAGAAATTACTGTGCGCAGGATCGGATACCCGGCGCGTACTTAACCGAAAAGACATGGAATATCCCGGAGACTGCGGTAAAACCGCAGCGCATCAACGCCCGCACGGAGAAACCGGAAACACTGCTGGAGATTTTAAAAAATGAGAAGCAGAGCCGAAGAAAAGGCGGTATTTACCATAAAGTTCAGATTGACCTGACTTACAATTCCAATCATATGGAGGGCAGCAGGCTGACGCATGATCAGACCCGTTATATCTATGAGACGAATACGATCAGCACCGGAACAGACGGGGTGAATGTGGATGATATTGTAGAAACAGTGAACCACTTCCGCTGCGTTGATTTCATGATTGATCATGCGCATCTGCAGATCTCTGAGAAAGTGATAAAACAACTGCACAGAATTTTAAAAACCGGCACCAGCGACAGCCGTAAGGACTGGTTTGCGGTTGGCGGGTATAAGAAGCTGCCAAATGAGGTCGGGGGGAGGGAAACGGCTGCGCCGGAAGAAGTGCCGCTGCAGATGCGGAAGCTGTTGACAGAATATAATGCAGAAAAAGATAAGACTTTGGATGAAATCCTGGAATTCCATTACCGGTTTGAGCGTATGCATCCGTTTCAGGACGGCAATGGCCGCGTGGGACGGCTCATTATGTTTCATGAGTGCCTGAGAAATGATATTGTGCCATTTATTATAGAGGACGATCTGAAAATGTTTTATTACCGCGGTCTGTCTGAGTGGGAGCGGGAGAGAGGGTATTTGCGTGATACCTGCCTGACTGCGCAGGATCGTTTTCGCGCGTATCTGGATTATTTTCGCATAAAGTATTAGAGGGCAGTTGCCATAAACCTGTTTAAGTCTGCTCAAGCACCTTCCTGTACGGTGCAATCATCCCTTCGTTAATCTGCTTTCCGGCTTTCGCCCGGAGCTTCGGGTTGTTCATCAGTGCGCCGACGGCGATCATCATAAGCATCTGTCCACGTTTTTTCTGCGGGAAATCATAGATGCCGTGCTGTTTGTAAAACTTGTGGTCCGCCCGCATGAGCCCGCGCATGATATAGATCAGGTCACGGAAAATCTTCATGCCGCCTACACCGTAAAAATTCTGCGGCTGAACATAGGCGTGATTCAGCGCGTAGAGCAGGCGGGCGTTCATGGTTTGAATTCCTTCTGCATCGTTGGCCATACCGCAGAGGAAGTTGTGGCCGACTTCGCACCGCGCTTCAATTACGGTCCGCAGATTTTCTTCCGGAGCCAGATTTCCTGCAATCAGATAGCCCATCGGCATTCCCATGGTGACCGTGCGGTGGCCGTTGCAGAACTGCCGATCGTCATAGAGTTTAAACCGCGGACCCATGGAGTGATCCTGAATTGTGAAGGCGTAAATGATGGCGTCCGCCGTCTGAATTTCTTCCCGCAGAAACCTGTCAAAGCCGTCTTTGTAAATGCATGTGCCGTCCGCTGCACAGTGAAAACAGCTGATGCAGCCGCCCTGAAACGGAAAGTCCTCCAGCCGGACAATTCTGGTGTGATGCGGACAGACAGCCTGAAAGTCTTTGATCATTGCCTGGATAGCGGTATCGTTTTCCTGCCAGGAGGCTACGATGACGATATCTTTTGTTCCGTTTTCTGTTTTTGTGACAGGAGCATCAGAAGTAAAATCCGACAGGGAGCCTGGATTGGATGGAACCTCCGATACCGGGGAAAGGGTTGCCTGATATATAGGAGCAGAGGTGGCGGTTGAGGCTGACGGCGATTCACAGATGTTATGCTCCACACAGAATTCCACATATTCCCAGAATTTCCTTGCATCCTCCTGACCCTGCTTTTTCGTAAGGTCTTCCATGTCGGCGGACAATCCCTTGATATAGCGGAGCCTCATGTCTGCACAATTGTCCTGGATAAAGCGGTGAGCAGTCACATCGAAGAAATGCTTTGAGGTCGTAATCTGGGTCGCAAACTTTCCCGAGAGGTCATAGCCGCTTTCCTTGATCAGCCGGATAAAACGGTGGAGCTGCGCCGGTGCCAGAAAGGTGTAAACCGGATAGCAAAACAGAATCAGATCCGCAGCTTCCAGGGCTGTGATTGCTTCCGACATGTCCTTTTCATAGGCGCGGATTTTCTGCCCGGCATGCAGAATCTCATAGGTGTGGTCGGGGAACAGTTTCTGGATATACAGGCAGGTGTGCAGGGTGATGCTGCAAGGGCCTTTGGGGGATCCGTTTATGATTAATATGTTCATGGTGATTGATAACTCCTGTTTCGGTATTTCGGTTATGGCCTTGTTGACGCAAAGTATGGGATACGTATTTGTGCCGTAATTGTGGGGAAAAGAAATAGTCAGTCTTTTATGAGGTTCGTATATGTTTCCAACAGCTGCTCCAGCGTGATGGTTTGCATTGTTTTTTGAACGGAAAGGCCGATTTCCTCATAGGGCTGCTTCAGTACATCCCGGATGTTTTGTCCTACGGGGCATTTTTCGTAAGGGTTCGGATGGCAGCCGATGAGGTGCTCCAGTCCGTCAGGTTCCAGAGCGTTATATACAGACCAGATGGTGATATCCTGTGGTTTGCGATTCAGATGGGCGCCGCCTACTCCTCTTAGCACATAAATCAGATCGGCTTTTTGTAAAAGGTTTAATATGCTCCGTATGGCGGCGGCATTGCAGCCGGTGCTTTTGGAAAGCATTTCACTTGTTACTTTCACTTGATTTTCATATTCCGCAATAAAGATCAGACAATGCAGTGCAACGGAGCACTTTGTACTGATTTTCATTTTGCTCACCTCTTCCTGCAATATTATAAAACATCATTTATTTGCCCGTTGTAAAAATTCTGAGAAATATTTCTCCGAACTTATAATACAATATTTCGTCAGATGCGTCTATAAATTATCCGGAATCCTGGTGTTTCTGTCCGCCGTTTTCGTGAAAATGATTTTTAAATGCAGTATCTAAACTTAATGAATTTATTAAGTTAGTCCTGCCAGAGTACTTTTAAAGATTGACAATGAATAATAGAGTGTTATACTTATAGTTGTAAAAAATAAATTTACAACAGGGGATTTATGAATCCATTTATTAAAACCCAACGATATAAAAAACGAGGAGGAGTTATCATGCTTATGGCGACAGAACTATATTATTTCAGCCCGACAGGGGGAACAAAGAAAACGGGAATGATTTTCTGTGAGGGATTTGCAGAGCAGACGAGAGAAATCAATCTGGCGGAAAGCAAAGGGAAAGCGATTGCTCCGGCAAGTGATGTGGTTGTGATTGCTGCGCCGGTCTTCGGAGGGAGAATTCCATCTGTTGTCCCGGAGTGGCTGCACAGCATTGACGGCAATGGAAAGTCGGCCGTTACGCTGGTTGTTTACGGCAACCGGGCATATGAGGATGCACTTTTGGAACTGAATCAGGTGGTATCCGGGCAGGGATTCCGGGTGATCGCATCCGCGGCTCTGGTCGCACAGCATTCGATGGTGCCGGAAGTCGGAGTGGGAAGACCGGATGATCAGGATCGAGAGGAAATTCTGGAGTTTGCCGGAAAAGTGTCAGAGAAAATCAGTAAAGGATTGACAGCTGCGACAGAAGTTCCGGGAAATGATCCGTATAAAGATGGGATGAACATGCCTGTAACGCCGATGACTCTTCCCTCCTGCACAATATGCGGAAAGTGCGAGGCTGTCTGTCCGACGAGGGCAATCAGCCGCGATGGAAAGAAGATAGTAACTGATGTAGAAAAATGTATTCTCTGTATGGCATGTACCGCTGTCTGTCCGCAGCAGGCACGTATTCTTCCTCTGCCGCTGTCGGAACAACTGGGGCAGAAGATGGAAGCGCTTATAACCGTGCGCGGGGAGAATGAGTTCTTTTTATAAAAAATTTAGAGAGTTTATATTTTTTTGCCGGGGTCTGACCCTGTGAGGAAAATAAAATGATAATAAAGCGTATTATAACAGTTTACTTTAGTCCGACAGGAGGAACGAAAAAAACAGCAACCATGCTGGCGGACAATCTGGGACGGTTGCTGGGGGTTCCCTGTGAGGAGATTGATTTTACTCTGCCGTCGGCGAGGGAGAAGACATACCATTTTTTGGCAGAGGATCTTGTGATCCTGGCTTCACCGGTTTACGCGGGGCGTCTGCCAAATAAAATTATGCCGGATTATAAGCGGTGTTTTTCCGCGGAGGATACCCCGGCGGTTCCTGTGGTTGTGTACGGCAATCGCAGTTACGGTGATGCATTGACAGAGCTTTGCCTGATCATGAGGGACTGCGGATTTCATGCCATCGGAGCCGCGGCAGTGGTGAGCCGCCACGCGTTTTCGCAAACTCTTGCGAAGAATCGTCCGGATGAACAGGATGCGTCAGAAATCTGCGCATTTGTGGAGCGTCTTGTAAAGTCGATCGAGGGAGGCAGATATCAAAATCCAGCATCTGCTGAGGATGGTTTTTGTGGGAATCAGACGGCGGTCGGAGCGTATTATACGCCGCTGCAGGAAGACGGTACCCCGGCAAAGTTCCTGAAAGCAAAGCCGCAGACAGATTTCGCGATCTGTGATCACTGCGGGATTTGCGTGAATGTGTGCCCGGTGGGAAGTATTGCTCCGGACCTGGAGGTGAACGGAGTCTGCATCAAGTGCCAGGCCTGTGTAAGGAAATGTCCGCGGCAGGCAAAGTATTTTGACGATGCGCAGTTTCTTTCTCATGTAAGGATGCTGGAGCGGGACTATACGCGGCGGGCGGAGAATTATTTTACAGAGATTATATGATACAAAGGACATCAAAAACAGGAGGAAGTATCATACCCTTTTGATGCTTTAATCATTTTATGGGCAGGGTTTGTCTGCTCATCAGCTATAGCCTGATTAATTATTAAGCTCCGTAAACATTTGTAATCGTCAATTCGGGATTGAAGCCTGAGAAGCCGCCTGTTATAATACAGGCACTACCGAAACAGACAAGGAGGAGATGGCTATGGGTAATTTTGAAGTTCTTACTGTGAATTTAACATCAGATGATATTCCTGAAATTGATCACAGGCTGACAGTATTGAAAAACGGATCTGTCAATGGGCCGGACGCAAGGCCGCTAAGCTGCGACATTCTCTGGGAAAAGGATGCCGCTGTGACGATGCGGGACGGTGTGCAGATCTATGTGGATGTCTACCGTCCCACCGGATCTGAGCAGGTTCCCGCGATTCTTTCCTGGGCGCCTTACGGAAAGGATGTGCGGGATATGGATATTCCGTGGTATGTGCAGGCTGACCGGCTTTCCGGTCTGCAGACATTTGAGGGGGCGGATCCGGGGTTCTGGTGTGCACACGGTTATGCTGTGATTCAGGCCGACGCCAGAGGAACATACAATTCCGGAGGTGTGATGAGGCAATGGGGAGAGCAGGAGGGCAGCGACGCCTATGACTGCATCGAATGGATCGCTTCACAGGAATGGTGCAGCGGCAAGGTTACTATGTCCGGGACATCATGGCTGGCTATCATTCAGTGGCACACTGCCGCGCTGAATCCGCCGCATCTGGCATGTATAGCTCCCTGGGAGGGTCACTATGATGCATACCGCCATTCCGCGGCAAAAGGCGGTGTTGTCAATACTGTGTTTGATCGCGGCATTTTCAAGGTTCTGATTCGCGGCAAAGAAGCGGCGGAATCAATTCCGGATATGGCAGATATCCATCCGCTGTTCGACGACTATTGGGAGACCAAGCAGGCAAAGGTGGAAAAAATCAGAATTCCGGTTTACGTAACTGCCAGCTATACCAACATTATCCATACGCACGGCACCTTTGACGCCTGGTGCGATCTGGGAACAGAGGAAAAGTGGCTGCGGATTCACAATACGCATGAATGGAACGACTATTATGCACATGAGGAGGATCTGCTGCGATTCTTTGATCATTTTCTCAAGGGTGAGGATAACGGCTGGGAGAAAACGCCGAAAGTAAGAATGGCTGTCCTTGACCCGGGGCGCTGGGATATCACGGATCGCCCGGAGGCAGATTTCCCGCTTCCGCGGACTAAATATGAAACACTTTATCTGAATGCGGATGGTATGACAATCGAAGAGGAAAAACCGGAAGCAGAATGCTCCTGTGTGTACGACAGCGAAATCCACGGAGCCGGTGCAGTTTTTTCCTATACGTTTGACCGGATTACAGAAATATCCGGCTATGTCAAGCTGCGCCTCTGGGTTGCGGCGGAGGATGCGGAGGATCTGGAGCTTTTTGTGTATCAAAATAAGTCTGCTCCGGATGGGAAAGAACTTCTCTCTATCGTGTATGGCGCGGAAATGTCCGGATTTGATGGTCAGAAGTTTTATGGAACAACAGCCTGGATCAAAGGTTCTCTGCGAAAGGTATCCGGTTATAAGCAGGATGGAATTCGGGTTCTGCACAATTTCAATACGCCGGAAATGCTTACGCCCGGGGAACCAATCCTTGTGGAACTCACTTTAAGCCCGATGGCAATGAAGTATTACCCGGGAGAAAAGCTGAACATCATTGTCGGCACATACCCGATGAATGCCACGGATGCTTTTTGTCCCCTTGATCCGGAAGGACCGCATTTTGTCAGCTGCAATCACGGGAAGCACCGCATCGTAACCGGCGGAACATATGATTCCTCCGTCACGATTCCCTGTATTCCAAGGCAATAGAAGGCAATGGGTTTATCTTAAAACAGGACTGTCTTTTTGTATGATTCTGTCTCTGCCGGGTGAATCCGGCGGAGACAGAATTTATGAAGGGTTTTTGAATAGAGATATTTTCTTATCCGAACTGGCTTGTCTGGATATAACAGTACTTATAATGTAAGCTGGTTGTAGTTATTCCATCATTGTTTAGACCCTCATCGCCACTTCATAGGCGCGCCAGATTACTGTGCGCAGATTACCCACATTCAGGCAATCACCGACAAGATGAATCTTTTTGTCGCCTTTTTTGACTTTCACCAGTGGCGCCGGCAGATATCCCGCGGAGCTGATCACGGAATCGCAGGCAATCTCAAATTTTTCCCCTTTTTTATCTTTACAGATAATCGCATCGTCTTTTACCTCTTCCAGAACGGTCTCCAGATACACGGGCACCTTGTGCAGTTCAAACCACTCCCTGAGATAGGAGCTGTTTGCGAGACAGACTCCTGTCTGCGCGATCAAATCATCTTTCATCTCCACGATGATGGGCTGCTTTCCTTGCAGCGCGATCTCATAGGCAATCTCGCTTCCGGTTAATCCGCCGCCGATGACCGCGACCGTTTCACCCACCGGTGTGCCGGTCAGGAATTCACAGGCTTCTACCATTTTTTCATGGCCGGGAACAGTTTTCAGCACTCTCGGTTGGGAACCTGTTGCTACGATGATTTCCTGTCCCTGATATGCATCCATATCACGAATCTCCGTGTTTAGGTGGATTTCTATTCCCAACACATCCATCTGTCGGCGATACCATGCCAGGAGCTCACGAAGTTTTCCTTTATAGCTCTCGGAGCTGGCTGCGATGAATGTACCTCCCAATTCCCCGGTTTTTTCATAGATGACCGGATTGTGCCCGCGGAGTTTCAGTACCCTGGCTGCTTCCATTCCACCGATGCCCCCGCCGATAATGATGACTTCTTTCGGCGCGGAGGTTTTCTCAATAAAATGTTTTTTCCACTGCATTGTTTCCGCATTGA
>JAJQCB010000242.1 GCA_021203005.1 Clostridiales bacterium
CGCGGTTTTCAGCGGCTCCCGCTGTTATGCCGTGAATAATTCAGGTTTAATAATGATATTGATTATCTTGCAGAATAAAATTATATTTCCGATGAAATGGAGGGTGGGAATACCGCCATTTCACGGAGTTTCACCGTAATTTCACGGAGAGCCAGAAAAAATACAGGGCTCTTTTTTGATTGCAATAATAACGGGGACACAGGGCAATGAAAGGCTGATGAAATACTGCGAGTAGACATTTGTTGGAGTGCAGAGGTGCGATTATAGAAAGCAGGTAAGTTCTGATGATGAAGCTAAGAAAATTCAAGGTTATGAATTTCCGTTCGGTCAAAGACAGTGGATGGATATCATGTGACGATGTTACTTCTCTGGTAGGTATTAATGAGTCGGGGAAATCTAATATTATTATGGCATTATGGAAATTGAATCCCGTTCGCGAAGGCGAGGTGGATTTACTTCATGATTTGCCTGCAAAGGAATATACCAATTGGAGAAATAAAGAGAGTGAGATTAGATTTATTACAGCAGAATTCGAGCTTGATGAATCACTGGTTCAAAATGTCGTAGATATCTGTGGATGTAATCCAGAGATTGCACATACAGTGAAAATATCCAGAAAATATGACGAGCGCTATTTGATATCTTTTCCTGAATATAAGATGAACACGAAAGTGGCTAAAGAGGGGAAAGAATCAGAAGAAGCTGAAGAAAGAAACATTGATCCAGCGGGTAATATAGAAGTGCGAAAATTGATGATTAACGAAATGCCATCGTTTGTCTATTATTCGAATTATGGAAATCTTGATGCACAGATTTATCTTCCGCATGCTGTGGCATGGTTGAATGGGGAAAAGCTAGACGGGTTGATTCCAGATCAAAATAAAGTAAGAACACTTAGAGTTTTGTTTGATTATGTAGGACTAAATCCAAAGGAAGTGCTGGAACTGGGGAGCGATCCGACTACTCAGACAAAAGTAGTAGGTGGGAAAAAAGTTTTGACAAAGCCAACGAAAGAGGAGATAGAAAAGGCCAGAGATCAAAAAGAAGAGCGCACAATTATGCTCAATTCTGCAGGATCAAAGTTAACGAAGGAATTCAAAGAATGGTGGAGACAGGGGAACTATATTTTCCGTTTTCAAGCTGATGGTGATTTCTTTAAAATCTGGGTATCAGATGAGAAAAGGCCGGAAGAAATTGAATTGGAACGTCGCAGCACAGGTTTGCAATGGTTTTTGAGTTTCTATCTGGTATTCCTTGTTGAAAGCCGGGAAGCTCATAAAGGAGCAATTTTATTATTGGATGAGGCAGGGCTATCTTTGCATCCGCTTGCCCAGAAAGACTTAATTAGCTTTTTTGAGGGACTTTCACAATCAAATCAGATAATTTATACAACGCATTCTCCGTTTATGGTAGATACGTCGAATATTGATTGCGCAAGGGTGATTTATTCGGATAAAGAAGGATACACTGTAGCATCGAATAATTTACGGGCTTCATCAAAGAGTTCCGGTCAAAAACTGGATGAGAGATCTGTGTATGCTTTGCATGCGGCACTTGGTTTGAGCGTATCGGATGTTCTGTTACAGGGATGCCAGCCAGTTATAGTAGAAGGACCCTCTGATCAAAATTATCTGAATGCCATTAAATTATTTTTAATCAGGAATAAACTTTTTGCACCGAATAAAGAACTTGTGTTCATGCCTTCTGGCGGTGTGAAAGGAGTACAGGGTATCGTCAGTATTGTTTGCGGAACAAATGATAGCTTGCCATATGTTTTGCTGGATTCGGACAGCAGTGGAGAATATGCCAAAAAACGGTTAATTTCCGGATTGTATAAGGATGAAAAAGATAAAGTAATTATTCTGTCTAATATATGCAAAAGAGAATTCGCTGAAATTGAGGATTTAATTCCGGTTAGATTCTTTGAACGTCCACTGAACAAATTATTTCAGGCTGTTGAAGAGAGTTTTATGGATGCATATGATGAAACGAAACCAATTGTAAATCAAATAGAAAATTTTGCCGCCGATCACGCAGTTGGTTTGGATAAGAAAAAATGGAAAACAGAGATTTCAAAAAGCATTAAGAATCAATTGCAGAAAACGGAATGCAATAAAATTGATCAGAGTTATGTTGATATGTGGAAAGAACTGTTTGAAAGGTTAAACATAGATACCAAAGCGTAGCTTCACTATATTGGCTGTGAGTTAAGCAGATCATTAAAATAGAAGCGGAATGGATTTCAGCGGCTGAGTCAGCCGCTGAAATCCATGCGTTGCCTGACAAGGTCATTGACCACACAAATCAGAGGAGGAAAAATGAACACAAGGGAGTTCACACCGTTTAAAAACAAGATTTGGCTCTCATCCCCGACAATGCACGGGGAAGAGTTTCAATATATGAAAGAAGCGTATGACACGAACTGGATGTCCACTGTCGGAGCAAACATCAATGAGGTGGAGCGTCTGACCGCCGAGACCGTCGGTTGTAAGTATGCTGTGGCACTTTCCTGCGGTACGGCGGCGCTGCATCTTGCCATGAATGTGGCGGGAGTAAAGCCGGGAGATTATGTATTCTGCTCTGATATGACTTTTGACGCCACTGTCAATCCTGTGGTCTATGAGGGTGGCATCCCTGTGTTTATCGATACAGAGTATGATACCTGGAATATGGATCCTGCCGCTCTGGAAAAAGCATTTGAACTTTATCCGGATGTGAAAGTTGTGATAGTAGCTCACCTTTATGGAACGCCGGGAAAGATTGAGGAAATTAAGAGTATTTGTGACAGGCATGGCGCAGTAATTGTGGAGGACGCAGCGGAATCTCTTGGCGCCACCTATAGAGGAAAGATGACCGGATCCTTGGGGACAGTCGGCGCGTGCAGCTTTAACGGAAACAAGATAATTACCGGTTCTGCGGGCGGCTGCCTGCTGACCGATGATATTGAAGTGGCAAATAAGGTACGGAAATGGTCTACGCAGAGCCGGGAAAATGCACCGTGGTACCAGCATGAAGAATTGGGCTATAACTACCGCATGAGCAACGTGATTGCCGGTGTTGTGAGGGGGCAGTTTCCTCATCTGGAAGAGCATATAAGTCAGAAGAAGGCAATATATGAGCGGTATAAGGTAGGCTTTAAAGATCTGCCTGTACAGATGAATCCGTATGATGAAGTTAATTCTGTGCCGAACTTCTGGCTGAGTTGCCTGCTGATCGATGAAGATGCTATGTGTAAGCAGGTCAGAGGAGAGCAGGAAGCACTATACCTTGTAGAACATGGCAAAACCTGTCCAACCGAGATCCTGGAAACTCTGGCAAAATACAATGCTGAGGGGCGCCCGGTCTGGAAGCCGATGCATATGCAGCCAATCTATCGGATGAATCCTTTCATTACAAGAGAGGGAGACGGTAGGGCTAAGACGAACGCCTATATCAGCGGCGGCGCGACAGGAAAAGACAGGAAGCCGCTGGATGTCGGTATGGATATCTTTCATCGTGGATTGTGTCTTCCGTCGGATAATAAGATGACAGTGGAAGAGCAGAGGAAAATTATTGAGATGGTCAGGAGCTGTTTTGAGTAAAAAAGAATATAGGAATAGGTGAAATTGAGAAATGTACAGAAAATACATAAAACGGTTATTGGACATAATCTGTGCGTTGGCTGCGATTATTGTGTTTTGCTGGCTGTACGCAATTATAGCAATTCTCGTGAGAATAAAACTTGGTTCGCCTGTTCTGTTTACACAGGAGCGCCCCGGACTGAATGAGAAAGTGTTCAAACTTTATAAATTCAGGACGATGACGGATGAACGCGATGAGAACGGCGAATTACTGCCGGATGAGATAAGGTTAACAAAGTTTGGTAAATGGCTTAGAAGCACATCGCTTGATGAACTGCCGGAGGCATTTAATATCCTGAATGGGGATAGAGGTATAATAGGGACAACCAAGAAAACACTGATTTTTCAAGGGTTTGTCCAGGCTTGAGCCAATTTCGTTATGAGGTTTTGTACGAGAGTTTAGATAAGCCCAAGAAATCACAATGGCTTCTTGAGTTGCTTATTTTGACCCAATCTGATAAGCGTACAAAATCTGATAAGGAGGTTGACTTGAGCCTGCGTTCCGGCCAGAGAGTGGCGGACACAGGCTCGTCGTCGTGTTGTTTTTGATAAGAGACAGTCCGTATCTCGTATATAGGGTGCAGTATTGATCACTCGGAAGGAGAATAGAAGATGGATATGATTTTGAATAGTGTTTTGATGAGCATTGATGGAAATTTCATTTTAAATATTGACGGTTCAGAGCAGAACTTTGAGAGCGGCGCTGCTGCAACGGACACCATTGATTTTACTGTCGTTTATGCCATCCAGAGGATAGGCGTGAAAGACGGAAAGGTCTACATTGAAGTCTGTGACCAGACAGATGTGATTGCACAGCAGAATAAGGTCTGGATAAAATCAGAGAAGGCAAGAACCGGGGCTGAGCCGAGTTTCTTTTAATGAAAATAGTGGTAGTTGAAAAATGTGGTTCAAGGGGAGAAAGAGAGGTAGAGAAAATCGTTCCGATGTTTCATCCTGTGAGGGAAAAACCCTAAGATTGGAAATTGAGTGAAAAAGATAAAGCAGGAATTCTATAGGAGGTGAATTATGGGGCATTGTAGAAAAAGGATGTTATCATTTTTTATAACTACGGGCTGTAATCTGGCTTGTGATTATTGTTATGTCGATAATGATACGATTGATGAGCAAGGCAGAGTTATTAGAAAAAACCAGACAATAGATTTAGAATTTGCATATGACGCAATTGATTATTTTTTAAACAATGGTGTGCCGTCTCATTTGAGATTCTTCGGTCCGGGAGAACCAACCGTAAGAATAGACGTAATAAAAGCTATAATTGATTATGCTAAAAGTAAGTCTGGTTTAAATGTGACAACAGAACTTCAAACAAATGGAGCTTTTTCGAAAGACGTGGTCGAATACTTAGCTGAGGAAATGGATATTATTTGGATTTCATCTGATGGTCTTCCAATTCATCATGATGCTCACCGAAAGGATAAAACTGGCAAAGGAAGTTCCAGACTAATAGAAAAAATATTGCATATTTAATGGAAAACGGAAAAGGTATGACTGGTATTCGAGCAACAATCACGCGAGATAATCTAAGAGTGCAGAGTGAAACACTTCGATATTTTGCATCGCTTGGAGTTAAGTATGTATGGACAGATCCGATTTTCCCACCATTAGGTGAAACGAATGATGATATTGAATCAGTTGACACGGTTGAGTTTGCAAAAGAAATGATTAAAGCACAAAAGGTTGCAAATGAAAATGGAATGGTTGTAGGTAGTCTGCTTACTGCGAATTTTGACGAATCTGTAAATATAAATTGTCGGGCTTGTCTACCGATGCCGCATTTGACAACAGACGGCTATGTTTCAGCGTGCGATTTGGCACTTTTTGGCGATATAGATGAAAGTGACAGAATGTCGCCGTTTATCTACGGACGATGGGATAAAGCCTCACATACAATTACTTTAGATGATGAAAAGGTAAGAGTACTACAGTCTCGTAACGTTGACAATATGCCACATTGTAAAGATTGCATTGCCCGACATCACTGCGCAGGATGGTGTCTCGGCGAAATATTAAATGAAACTGGTAGCTTGTTTGGGCAGAAACCATTCTTATGTGAGGGAGTCAGATACCTTTATGAGAACAGAGAAAAGCTCAATCTAAACTATATATATTTACATCCATAATAAAAGGAGGAATGTCATGAGTACGATTATTGTAACAGGAGCAGGTGTTAGTGGTTATGGACGGGCTATCACTCGAAAGATGCTGGATAGTGGTTTTCAGGTTTTGGGAACTTACTTAACAGAGGATGAGGACATGGCGAAAGATTTTGAGAAAGAACTGGGGAATGAACGACTTACTTTATTTCCATTAAATTTGTGGTCAAGAGATTCTATGGATGCCTTGATTGAAGCGATAGGAAAAAAGCCAATTAAGGGAATTGTTCTTTCACAGTATTTTTGGAACATGGAGGATCCTGACAACTTTGATTTTGATGCATGGGACAAAAGCATTGCATCGAATCTTACTGCTCCGAACTATTTGATTCGGAAGCTTTCTGGAAATCTTGAAGAAGAAAAGGGTAGTGCAGTGGTAATTACTTCCACGGAAGGCTTGACTGGGAATTATGGAAGCACTGCGTATGCTGCTGCACGAGCTGGTGAACACAACCTTGTAAAATCACTGGCGAATATCTTAGGCCCGCGAGGTGTCAGGGTAAATGCTGTAGCTCCCGGGTGGATTTCTAGCGTTATGGAAGAAGGAACTTTTGACCCATCGAATGAACTTACTCCATTGGGAAGACTCGGCCAGGGTACAGAGGTAGCAAACGTAGTAGCCTTTTTGCTTTCCGAAGAAGCATCGTATGTTACAGGCAGTGTAGTTGTAGTTGATGGCGGATATTCTAATGCTGACTTGATGGCCAAGTGTGAATATGAGGAATCAAAAAAGTAAAATTAAGTACCGAAAGAGAAAAAGGCAATGGCAATAAGAAAATCGTCTATAAAGGCAAAGAGAGAGAATGAAAAAGAAAAAGTTTCAGACTGGGAAAGAACATTAATGACATTTCCTTTTATAGAAGCGGTTTTAGGGGCGGTTTTCGGTCTTTTGTTTTATTTCATTCTTAATAATAAAACATTGGCAGAATTATCGTGGCTTCTTGGACCTGCATTGTCGATTTCCAGGAAATCACTCCTTACAAGTATGAAGGAGGAATTCGATTCGCTCCATAATCTGAGCAGACATGTTGATTTTGCACAGAGTGGCGCAAATGAATCCATTAAGAAACTGGATCAATTGTATGCTCAGATTGTGGAACCAGATTTCCGAGAGATTAAAGATGGCATCATTAGCGACGCAGAAAAAAGATTAGGAGATTTGGCATACAAGAAACGATCTGATGAGTTAAATACTGGTGAATATTTTAATTGGTTATTTAAATTTTTGGAAAATACGAGGCCAGGTTCTACAATTTGGGCAATTTCTATGAATCTTGAGATTGAATGGAATGAATCGCAGGAAGAAGATACTTTTTTAAGGCTAAATCTAGATGCAGCTGAGAGAAAAGTAACAGTGGAACGCATATTTGTAGTAAAAGAGAGCGAGTTGGAGAAATTTGTGGAGAATAAATATGTCCGTAAGCAAATTGATTCCTCCGGCGAATATATGAAACCAACCTATGTTACAAAAGAGCACTTGGAGAAAGTTGATAGCAAATTATTGAAGTCATTAGGCGAAGGGATTATAGCTGTAGACAAGCAGGTGGTGCTTATAGATATAGAGTCAGAAGAGGGTTATCGTGGGATTGTAACCATGAATTCAACGGAAATAGACGATTGGTATAGAAGATTTAATCAGCTGAAGATATATGCATCTGAATTTAAAGGAGAAAATCTGATGGCAACTGAAAATCAAATTGCGAATCAGATCTCAGTACAATAGCGAATTAGGTTTTGATTTGCTCAAAAAGCAATTTAAGAATGGAGAATGGAAATGCCAAAATATCCAGCGAATCCGCAGGAGTGGACAGTGTTTACAGTGGAAAATCGTACAAATGAATTGCTTATTGGCGGATGGCAGGTAATGCAAGCCTGCAAATAAAAAGTCAAGAGGAAAATGGGAATTTTTCAAATAAATTTTA